>CAJGDT010000209.1 GCA_904502265.1 uncultured Barnesiella sp.
CTTCTTCATTCTTGTAGTAGCCTTGCATCACGTGCTCGCCTCGTACACATATCTCGCCTACGGTGCTGTCGGCGCAACTCTTCTCTATCTTGGTCTCGACATAACCAAAGAGGGTGCGACCTGATGAACCCGATTGGAACTCGCGGTGGGGTGTGTAACTGATAAGGGGGGCACACTCGGTCATACCATAGCCTACGGTGAAGGGGAATTTAATCTTCTTCAAGAAAGCCTCTACCTCGCCATTAAGAGGTGCACCACCGATAATTACCTCTTCAAACTCTCCACCAAATGCGTCAATGAGTTGCTTGCGTATCTTGGCATAGATTTGGTCGTTGAGTAGGGGGATGTTCAATGCAAAGCGCATTGCACCCTTGCTGATGAGGGGGTGTATCTGTTTGCGGTAGATCTTTTCGAGAATAAGGGGTACACATATAATAAGATTGGGCTTAACCTCGGCAAGAGCCTTAAGCAGAATCTTAGGTGAGGGGGTACGTCCCAATAGGGTAATGTGCGAACCGGCTGCCAAGGGGGTGAGGAAATCGAATGCGCATCCGTAGGCGTGTGCCAAGGGGAGGAACGAGAGTGCGCGACTGCCTTTGTAGTGGAGGTGTGAGCGGAGACCGAAGAGAACGTTTCCTGCCAAGTTGTTGCCTGTGAGCATTACACCCTTACTGAAGCCTGTTGTTCCTGATGTATAGTTGATAAGTGCCAACTCTTCGTTACCGTTGTCGGCATATACAATGTCTTCACGACTGAAGCCATTGGGATATTTTTGTGCGAGGATGTTCTCTACCGACGCCAAGATTTTGTCGGTATTCTCATCTTCTTGTTGAGCCAATATCTTGAAGTTGTCTATCGAGATAGCTGCGCGGATGTTAGGAAGGCGTTCCAACTCGAGATGCTCCCATATTTGATTGCTTGAGAAGCACAACTTAGAGTCGGAGTGGTTGAGGATGTGGTGCATATCGTGCGGGTTAAACTCTTGCAAGATGGGCACAAGTATTGCGCCATAAGTGATAACACCTATAAATACTGTACACCATTGAGGGGTGTTTTTGCCTACCAATGCTACTTTATCGCCATGTTTGATGCCACACTCTTTCAAGAAAATGTGTAGCTTGGCTATTTCGATTGCAAGTTCTTTATAAGTTAATGTGTGCTTATTACTGTAATCAGTGAGAGCAGGGAGGTCCCAATTCTCACGAAAACCGTTTTGATAAATTTCAATAAATCTTTGTTCGATCATAATTGTGAAACGTTAGTTTAAGCATGATTGCGACACAAAAGTAAGTCTTTGCTTTGTGAAAAACAGTTTATTTTATTGCAAACATAGTGTTTTTCTACCGATTTTGGCACAAAATAGCTAACTTTGGGCAAAAATTTACCACGAATAATGATAGATACTTCAATATTTCAGGATAAGACAGCCGTATTTTATACGCTGGGATGCAAATTGAATTTTGCCGAAACATCTACCCTTGGACAACTTCTTTCCGAGCAGGGTATAAGAAAAGCACGAGCCGGAGAGAGTGCCGATTTGTGTGTTGTAAATACTTGCTCTGTAACAGAACTTGCCGACAAGAAGTGTAGGCAGGCTATTCGTCGCATAGCGCGTAAGCACCCCAATGCCTTTATGGTGGTAACGGGATGCTATGCCCAGCTCAAGCCTCAAGACATAGCAGATATGCCTGAGGTGGATCTGGTATTGGGTGCTGAGCAAAAATTGGAGATATTGAGTTATCTGCCCAATCTTAGCAAGCGTGAGCGTGGTGAAGTGGTGGTTACCCCTCACAAAGATATTCGTCGTTTTGGAGCCTCTTGTTCGCGTGGTGATCGCACTCGCTATTTTCTTAAGGTACAAGATGGTTGCGACCACTACTGCACCTATTGTACTATACCCTTTGCACGAGGACGTAGCCGCAGTGGTACTGTGGCACAGATGGTAGAGCAAGCCCGAGAAGTGGCTGCTGCCGGTGGTAAGGAAATTGTGATTACGGGTGTAAATATTGGAGATTTTGGCAAGCATACCAATGAGAATTTCTTTGACCTAATACGTGCGCTTGATGAAGTAGAGGGTATAGAGCGTTATCGTATCTCATCGATAGAGCCCGAGTTGCTTACTGATGAGATGATTGATTTTGTAGCGCAATCGAAGCGTTTCTGTCGACATTTTCATATCCCTTTGCAATCGGGTAGTGACGAGGTGCTCAAGTTGATGCGCCGTCGATACGACACTGCATTATTTGCCCACAAAGTCGAGAAGATAAAGTCGGTAATGCCCGATGCATTTATAGGTGTGGATGTTATAGCAGGTATGCGAGGCGAGACAATAGAACTCTTTGAGGAGGCTTATCGTTTTATCGAATCGCTTGATGTGACGCAGTTGCATGTCTTTACCTATTCCGAGCGACCCAATACCAAGGCCTTGGCTATTGAACCGGTGGTGGATGTGCGCGAACGCCATGAACGCTGTAATAAACTTATAGAACTCTCGGATGTAAAGTTACGTAAGTTCTATGATGCCTACCAAGGCACCGAGCGTACAGTACTTTTCGAGCAACCTGCCAAGGGTATGCCCATGCACGGATTTACCGATAATTATATACGTGTAGAGATGCCATACAATCGCGAGGCTATCAACAAGGTGTGTCGTGTGCGACTGGGCGAAATGAACGAGGCCGGCGATGCTCTCCTTGCTTATAATATCGACTAATATGAGTAAGCGCAGTCAGGATATATTATACTTCCCACTCTATGCACTATTTAGTGTGCTCTCGTGGTTGCCCTTGTCGGCTCTTTATGTAGTGTCGCGCCTACTATATTATATAATATATTATGTGGTGCGATACCGACGCAAGGTTACTCGCGACAATATGGTGAAAGCATTTCCCGACAAGAGCGATGCTGAAATTTCGCAGATGGAGCGTGACTTCTATCGTTACTTTACCGACTATATGGTAGAGACTATCAAGTTACTTCACATCAGCGATGCCGAGATGCGCCGTCGCATGGAGTTTGTCGATGCCGAGGTTGTCAACCGCTTTACGCGCGAAGGCCGTTCGGTCATGTTGCTGCTGGGACACTATGGCAACTGGGAGTGGATACCC
>CAJGDT010000210.1 GCA_904502265.1 uncultured Barnesiella sp.
ATGCCATTACACCCCAATCTACAGTAAAGGTATATCACCTTATCCAATCACCCTCATTTGAGTATAAATTGCAAGAAAGGGGTATAAAATACGAGGTAATAGAAAACAATTTTGAGGCAGACACGAATCTACACTGCGTGCACATACCCGACAATGCCAACGTCTATGTCGATAGCGAAACCTACTCGCGAATGCAACACCCCGATCTGCTCGACATTATAATAGGAAACAAATAAACCACTTTCACATGAAAAAACTTCGATATATCGTCCTATTTATACATATAATAATAGCAACAAATCTATCGGCGCAAAATGAAGCGTTGTGCGACAGTTTGTTGGTACAGGGCATTAAAGAATCAGAAAACAAGAACTACATTCAAGCGCTCGAGTTGCTCAACGAAGCGCAAGAGATCGCCTTACAAGACAACAACCACACACTATTATTCTGGATATACAGCAATATAGGCATATGCTATGCCGAGTTGCTCGACTACAACACAGCCATCGACAACCTTAGCCAAGCCTTCGACATCGCATCCAAGCACCTCGACGAACGATACAAGTTCAGCGTTTACAACAATATTGCCGGACTATACATGATTGACAAGCAATACGACAAGGTACTCGAACAGTGCATGCCTGCATACAATGCCGCAGTAGCGCGAGGTGACAGCCTTTTTGTAGGAGGCTGTGCTACCAATATTGCCAATGCATCCATCAACCTTGGTATGATGGAACAGACAGCCGAATACCTCGAGATTGCAGAGGAGATGCTCATTAACTATCCAGCAGAGCTAGCTGGATTATACATCCTGCAAGCCGACTACTATCGAGTCATTGGCGACTACCAGGAGGCTTACAACCGAGGGCTGAAAGCTATCAATGCAGCCATCAAATACGAAAAAACCGCCATGATACCCATGGCGAAGATTACACTGGCTCGCACCATGTATGACTTCAAGGATTACAACTCGGCCATTCGGCATGCTAAGGAGGGACTCGAACAGACAGCCAACATAGAAGAGCAACGTAAACTCTACGAAATCATCGCACAGTGCTATTACGACTTGTCACACTACAAGCAAGCATGTATCTACAAGGACTCCGTTGCACTCATCACCGACTCTATCAAAGAGATTCACAAAGAACTGCAGTTCTCCAATGCCAATATCAAAATTGAGCTGCTTAAAAAAAGAAACGAACTCGAACAATATCGCTTGCGCACACACACCAGTTATATCATACTAAGCTTGGGCATCTTAGCATCTTTTATATTAGTGTGGGCACTTATCAACCAGATTATTAAAAACAGACAAGAAAAAGAGATTTCGCAACTCAATATCGAGCGAGAGAAGCAACAACACCAGCTTCTTGAAAATCAGCTAAAAGAACAACGCACGCAAGCACTGATGGAGGAGGAGCGGTACAAGCACGAAATAGAACTTCGCGACAAGGAACTGATGTCCAAGGCAATGATTGTCGCCAATCGCAACGATATTGTGACAAACATTGTCGAGGAGCTCTCCAAGTCGCAATACTTTAAGGAGACCAACAACACCGCCCTTAAACAAACCGTGTCGCAATTGCAACGTGCCATCGACAACAACGAAGCATGGCAAGACTTCTCGACCTATTTTGAGCAACGCAACGATGCCTTTATTGCCGCACTGCGCGACAAGCATCCCAAACTTAAGGCCAACGAGATTCGCTTCCTTTCGCTCATTTACATCAATCTTAGCACCAAAGAGATTGCCTCACTACTGAACATCACCCCCGAATATTGCAAAAAGAAACGACAACAACTCGCCAAAAAGATGGGATTTGAGAACACAAAATCATTATTTACATATCTCAGCACCTTGGCATGAAAAATATTTCAAAAAGGGATATGTTTTTTATACAAACAGCGATATAAGGCTTATATCGCTGTTTTTTTATTATCCCCATCCCCTTTTTATCCCCTATCAAATATTGCTTTTGTTATATAAAATGTCTAAACTTGCACCTAAATTAACTAACACTACTAACCTTAAAAACACAAAATCATGAAGAAGGTATTACTTTTGATGGCATTCTTTAGTGCTATTTTTTGTGGATACGCTCAATCCACAATCGACACAGCTTTGGTTCTCGAAGAAGGCGATATTACCTACACCAACGAGACTGGCACGTCAGTAGAGGTTTATTATTCATACACAGCCCCCGAGACTCAAGGCAAGCTCTTGACTGTATCGTATGAAGGCTATTCGATCAACATCGAATGTTCACTCGATGGTACTTACAACACTCGTATTTCGGGTCTCTACATGAGTACCAACAACACTACAAGCTATAGCTTCCCTGTTAAACCCAATCAAAAGGTTTACCTCAGAGTGTCGAGCTACAGCACCAACACTGCAAACTTCAATGTAAAGGCCACTGATGCTGATGTTGATGGTGGCGAGACTTGTGGTGATGCTATCGAATTGGGCGCAACCGATACTTTCATCCCCTCTTATTACAACACAACAACCTATACACTTGTTCCTACATATGCCAAATATACCGCTACCGAAACAGGCGCATTGAAGCTTATACTCAGCTCATATATAAGCACACTCCGACTAATGACTGACTGCGACGACGCCAACCCCACAACACTCTCAACAGAGTCTAAAAATGGTAGTTATGAAGCATTGCTCCAAGTTGAAGCAGGTAAAACCTACTACTTCGAAATGAGCCTCTCATCATCGCCCATTTACGCTCGCGCCGAATCGGTTGTTCTCGTTCCCGGTGAATCGCCCATTACAGCTATCGAGATTACCGAGGCCGGTACTTATGAAGCCGAAATTCCCAATGCCAACACAAGCTCATCGAACTATATATACTATAAATACACAGCTCCCGCCAACGAGAGCCAACTCGTAACTGTTACACGCAGTTCATCTTCAACCAACTGCAGTGCGTCGCTCGACGGTAGCTCTAACACCAACATCTCGGGTATCTACCTCAACACAGGTACAGCATTCCCCGTATCGGCAGGACAAACTATCTACCTCCAAATAGGTGGTTGGGCACAAACTTCGGTTTCTTTCTCTATCTCAATG
>CAJGDT010000211.1 GCA_904502265.1 uncultured Barnesiella sp.
ATTGTTGTAAGGGAGGTTTCGCAAATAACAGAGACGCTGTCTCAGTTGCGTCAACGTATTGATAATCTTGATAATGATATTATATCATTGTTGGCCGAGCGCATGCGTGTGTCGCGCGAGATAGGACATTACAAAAAGGAGAATAATATGCCCATTTTCCAAGCACATCGTTACGATGAAATACTTACTAAACGCATGGCACAAGCCTCGACGTTGGGCATGACAGCCGAGTTTATAAAAACCATGCTCGAAGCCATTCACGAAGAGTCGGTGCAACAACAAGTGAAGTTGTTTAACGAAAAATAGAAGCATTGCGAAAAATGCTTTCTTAATAGAAATTACGTTCGCCCTTCTGGCGAACGTACGATTACATTGTTGATGTGTCCTACCCCCCACACACAATACACCACAAAAAATGTCAGACGTATTTACTTCACCATATTTCCTTTAAAAAACAAAGGGTAAGACTTTAAGGTCTTACCCTTTATTGCGTTATTATGGATAATCTTCGTTGTTTATTAATTTGTCACAATCTTGTGCGCGGTATTGCATTGCTATAATATGTTGATAACATTTATAGGCTCTACCACATGGCGACCATATATCCATTTGTTATTAAAATAGCGATAAATCAGTCAAACATTACGCGGGGATTCATTTGTGACGGGGTGCGCCATTCGATGCCGTATTTTTCGGCAAGAATCTCCTTCTTGATACTCCATATCTCGAAACACATACCCATACCGTACTCCTCGCCACCCATACGGCGGTCTACCTCCTCCTCTACTGCGTCAATGGCATTTTCGTAGGCTTCGGTGTACTCGACCGGGTCGACCTTGAGGTGTCCTGTGTAGGGGTTATTCTCTATCTCACGTACCATTTCTGCTCCTAAGAGTTCGGTGAATTCTTCTTTCATGGGAGCGTACCAAGTGTCACATTGAGAAAGTGTTGCCAGTGAGATAATCTTCTCGGCAGCCTCTTTGAGGGTCTCTTCAACAGGCTCTTTACGACCTTTTTCAAAGCTATATTGTAGGTTATAAAGTTTCATGCTGAGGCGAGGATGTTCTTGCAAAGCATCGCACATGCGGTCTATGGCTGCTACAATCATGTCGATGGTCTCATCGTCGTCAACAATAGCACCGGTGAGCATGTCGCAGGTGTGTTGTGCGAGGGGGGCAATGAGCCACGACTTGCGGTTGCGTATGTAGGCTTCGGCCAGCATGCTGTTGCACATGATGAGGTCGCTGGTGTGGCATCCCTCGTAGTTGTCATTGAGCAGAAGGCTGCGCACAGTCTCGTAGGCAGGTACACTCACTCTGAAAGCTTCATCGCTATAGGGGTCGAGGCTTTGATGCATCTCAACGATTTGGGCTACTTTATCGTTTACGCTCAAGCTGCTGTCTTGAGCAATGGCGGTTATTTTGTCGGTCAGTGTCATGATGATTGAGATTTTGTGGTTTTACATAGATACCATTGCACCGCGCACGTTGTCGAAGTTGCCCTGTGCGAGGTCGTTGGGGTTGATGAGGAAGTACATAACTCCCTCGTCCATAAAGCGTAGGTTGAAGTCGTCGGCCTCGTCCGAGTCGACTTGCAAGAGGAGTTTCCAGCCCTCACAAGGTTCTTCCCAATCCTCCCAAGGCATGAAGTCGGGTTTGCCGAAGAGTTTGTTATGACAGTCGGAAGCGTCGCTATCGGCATATTCGAATGTCATTTCGCGACAAGGTATGCACACGGGTTCGTCATCGTCGTCGACCAAGATGCGTTGTTGTAGTGTTTCGTATTGGTCGGGCGACACATATATTATTTTGGTCTCGCAAGCATCCCAGATGCCTTCGCCGGGCATTTCGGGGTCGTCGTAGCCCAAGAAACCATCGATGTGGGCAAAGAATAGTAGTAGTCCCTCTTTGGGGAGCGGTGTGTCGAAGTTGCGCAAGTCGGCGCAGTTTATCTGGCAGATAAATTGCATTTCCCAGGCTTCGCCTTCGCTGTCGATATATTGGGGAAAAGCCATTTCGGCGGGAAGATCGGGCGATCCCCACCACTTGCTCATACCATAGCGGTCATCAGATGCTATTATATTATTTGTAATCTTAATGTGCATAGTATATATTTTAATAATGTGCTAATAGTGCTGTTATCTTTCAAATACAAGTTCTCGATCGAAACTCTCTCGGAACTTGGGGTGTGCTGCACAAAGTTCTTCTATTTCAACCGGTGTACCGGCTACGATGCATAAGAGATCTTCTTGATGTCTTTGTAGCATAGTAGTAAGCTCTTTGGCTGTAACCTGAGCCATTTCGTTTTTACTATCGTTGAGAAGGTGTATGTCATCGATAAATAGTACACCTCCAATGGCGCTTTCTATCGCGTTTTGTACTTTCGATTGGCACTTTTCAATGGTGTTTCCTATCAAAGCCTTGGACCATACGGCTATCATTTTATGGTCGGGCATTACACCTAAGGCGTGTAGTATGTCGGCCAAGAGACGTGCCACAGTGGTGCGACCGGTGCAGGGGTTGCCTATAAAGAGGTACTTGCGCGGGAAGCGTGATGGGTAACCCATCATCTGCGTGCGCACGCGATCCATCTTCACAAAGTCAACTATCGCGTGTATCTCCTCTTTGACGCTCTTCAATCCCTCCATGCTATCAAGCATAGCTAAGCAACGAGAAGCCTCCTCGTTGTTGTCGGGCATCGAGAAGTCGATGTCAACAATGCGACATTCGGTGCCACATTGGCTACAGAATCGGTCGTCGGCCTTTAGAGTATTGCCGCATTTGGCACATTTGAGTGTGTTCATGGTGTATATAGATGTTGTAAGGGGTTAAGAATAGGGTTCGGCGGGGTCGACCGAATAGTAGTCTTGCAACCAATAGAGGGCATCTTGGTGACCTTTATCGGCTGCTTCGTTCATCCACTCGGCTATTAATTCAAGAGCCTCCCAGTTGGCTTCTTGGATATACTCGGCCAGTTCAAATGCTGCCTCGCCATTGGGGTCGTCACCTGTGGCGGCTTCGTACATCTCATCGGGTACTTCCACTTCGTAA
>CAJGDT010000212.1 GCA_904502265.1 uncultured Barnesiella sp.
ATTTGCAAGACTATGCCATCAAGTCGGAGCGTGTACACACCGTACACCAACTCTTGAAGGCTTATACACTCTTTGCCCTCAACTACCAATATGTGGTGATAGACAACAAAGTGAAGATTGTCGATGAGCAAACCGGTCGTATCATGGAAGGTCGTCGTTATTCGGACGGCTTGCACCAAGCTATCGAGGCCAAGGAGCGCGTGAAAGTATAGGCTGCCACTCAAACTTTCGCCACTATTACTTTGCAAAACTACTTCCGTATGTATAACAAACTCGCCGGTATGACCGGTACTGCCGAGACTGAGGCAAGCGAGTTCTGGGATATATACAAGCTCGACGTGGTAACCATCCCCACCAACAAGCCCATTGCACGTGTCGACATGAACGACCGCGTGTACAAGACCAAGCGTGCCAAGTATAACGCAATTATTGAAGAGATTGTCGAGATGGTAGCACAAGGTCGTCCTGTATTGGTGGGTACTACCTCGGTAGAAATATCGGAGTTGTTGAGCCGTATGCTCACACAACGTAAGATACAACATAACGTATTGAATGCCAAGTTGCACCAAAAAGAGGCCGAGATTGTGGCTCGTGCCGGTGAAAAGGGCGTTGTTACCATTGCAACCAACATGGCCGGCCGTGGTACCGATATCAAGCTCACCCCCGAGGTGCGCGAGGCCGGTGGTTTGGCTATTATAGGTACCGAGCGTCACGAGTCGCGCCGTGTCGACCGTCAGTTGCGTGGTCGTTCGGGTCGTCAAGGCGACGTGGGTTCTTCGGTATTCTTCGTTTCGTTCGAGGATACTGTAATGCGTCTATTCGCTACCGATAGCGTAGTGAAGATGCTCGACCGCCTCGGCTTCAAGGAGGACGAAATGCTTGAGCACAAGATGGTAACCAACTCAATCGAGAATGCACAACGTCGTGTCGAGGAGAACAACTTCGGTATACGTAAGCGCTTGCTCGAGTATGACGATGTAATGAATACCCAACGTAGCGTTATCTACTCAAAGCGTCACCACGCCTTGATGGGTGAACGCATTGGTGTTGACATTCTCGATACATTCCGCGATATGGTTGAGTCGCTCGTTAATGAGTACGATGCTGTAACCGACTACGAAGACTTGTCACTCGAGGTATTCAAAGTATTTGCTATCGAGATGCCTGCCGATGCCAACACCTTCTATGGTATGCGCAAGCCCGAGCGTATAGAGGCTCTTAACAGCGCCGTTGTAGAGGCCTTCAAGCGCAAAGGTGACCGTATGGCCGAGATAGCTCACCTCAACATCAAACCCTTCGTTGAGGAGCGTAACTTGCAAGGTCTCATCCGCGTGCCCATTACCGATGGTAAGCGCGTATTTGGTATTCCCTGCGACTTGCAAGAGGCCTATGACTCAGAGTCGCGTAGCGTGGTGAAGAACTTCCAAAAGGCCGTCATGTTGATGACCATCGACGAGGCATGGAAAGAGCACTTGCGCGAACTCGACCAATTGCGTCAATCGGTACAAAATGCTTCGTATGAGCAGAAAGACCCCTTGTTGATTTATAAGCTCGAGTCATTTAAGCTCTTTGAGGAGATGCTCAACAACATGAACCGCAAGGTTATCGCCTTGTTGATGCGTGGACAAATCTATGTGCAACAACCTCAAGACATACGTCAAGCTGCACCCGAGCAACGTCGACCCACTCCCCAATACCGCGAGAGCAAGGAGCAATATCCCGGTGCAGGCTCTATGGAGGCAGCGCGCCAAGCTTCGGCCAACCAAGCACCCCAACCCCGCACACCTATTGTTGCAGCACCCAAGGTAGGTCGCAACGATCCCTGTCCCTGCGGTAGCGGTAAGAAATACAAAAACTGTCACGGAAAAGAGGCATAAAGTATTATCAACACAATACTACAAGTATGCCACACCTGCTGGGTGTGGCATATTGTTTTGTACTAATGCGTAGTTGAAGGAATAATATAAAAAAGAAAGGTAAGACAAATTTGTTTGTCTCACCTTTGTTATTAAATCGCTGTATATTAGCGAAATTTGCGAAAGTTTGGTTTAATACTCTTCCTCGTTAAAGAAGAAGTCCTCCTTGCTGGGGTAGTCGGGCCAGATGTCCTCGATACATTCATAAGTTTCGCCTTCGTCTTCCATTTCTTGGAGGTTTTCTATTACTTCAAGGGGTGCGCCCGAGCGAATTGCATAGTCAATGAGCTCTTCGCGAGTTGCGGGCCAGGGTGCATCTTCGAGTTTCGAAGCCAATTCAAGTGTCCAGTACATTGTGTTATTTTTATTGGTTTTTTATCATTTTTTTTGGTTGCGCAAAAGTAGTACTTTTCACGACAATACAGTGCATTATAGTTGTAAAAAAGCAACTATTTAAGCTGAATTTATGTTAAAATATTTAAAAATGCGGGTGTTTTTTCTGTTTATCGCTGGGGCGCTCTTTACAACCAAGGTGCTACGATGCGTTTGGTCTCATTAAGAAGCCATTGCCAATGGGGGTGGTTGTGCCACTTGGAGGGTATGTCGTGGTGGCGTGTTTTCTCGAATATGTGGCCATTTACATTGCTTGCCGAAGCTGAGAGTGCGCTAACAGCTCCTTGCTCGGGTGTGCTGATAATGGGGCGGAACAGACGGTCGGCAATGGGATCGAACCAAGCATCCATGCGTATCATGCCGGTATCTACTATGCCGGGGTCGCCGGCATTGACATGTATGCCTTGCGGTGCAAGTTCGTGTGACAGATGTGCTGTGAGCATGGTAGTGGCCAACTTGGAGCGCGAGTATGCCTTGAAGCGACCATAGTTATGTGGTGTGAGGTCGAAAAAGTCTTGGTCGACCTTGCCAATGAAGCGTGTGAGTGAGGTTGTGAAGGTGATGTGTCCGCCTCTCTTGATAGCAGGTGTGAGTAGGTGTGTGAGTAGGTATGTACCTACGAAGTTTACACCTATCGTCATCTCAATGCCTTGTTGGGTGGTCTTATGCTCCTTGAGCATGATACCGGCGTTGTTGATGAGGGTGTCTATCTCGATATCGGCATTGCG
>CAJGDT010000213.1 GCA_904502265.1 uncultured Barnesiella sp.
ACACGCGACAGCAACATCGCATGCTTTGACCTCGACAAGGTAAAATTCCCCCTCACCCTGCGCCACTGGCAACAAGGTGACACATTTGTGCCCTTCGGGATGAGAGGAAAGAAGAAAGTAAGCGACTACTTCAACGACCACAAGTACTCACTCGTACAAAAAGAGCAAGCCTTACTATTGTGCGATAGCGAGAAAATCTTGTGGATTGTAGGCGAACGCTCCTGCAACCAAGCTCGCATAAATAACCATACAACGCATGTAGTAGAAATGCGACTACAGGAGTAACATCCAATACATTTTCGAGAGATATAGACGGATAGCAATCAAACAGAATTTTTGATAATGTGTTAAACAAATAATTATATTGAACACTATTTTCAAAAAAATCGTTATATTTGCACTCGTAAAATCTAAGAGGTATTCAATCGAACAACCTCAACTACTTCAAAACAAAATAAATCCAACCAATAATTGATAGGCCACAAAGACAGCAATCTATAGTGTGATTGTGCGTCAATGTCCCAAAAATCACAACCCATGTATTACTTGAAAGATCTTGAGGCAAAATCTCTGACAGAGTTGAAAGAAATTGCCACACAGTTGGGCATCAATATCGGCAACAATATTGCAGCCGATGAGTTGGTATACATCATCCTCGACGAGCAAGCCATCAGTGCAAGCAAACAACAAGGCGGAGAGGGTAAAAAGAGAAAGAAAAAAACTCAACCCAACAAAACCGACAAACAAGAAGAGGAAACCAATAACATAATGACCGACGGCGATAGAATAAAAGCCGAAGATGTAGCACCCATAAAAGAAGAGCACCCTATTGTGATTGAAGAAAAAAAGATAGAAATATCAGCCGAGCAAGAAAAGGTATCGGATGAAAAGCCCCAAGAGGAGGCTGCTGCCGCTGAGAAACCTCGTCGCGGTCGTAAAAAGAAAGTTAAAGCAGAAGAGCCGACCACAGAAAATATCGAAAAGACATCTATGGCCGACGAGCCTGCTCAAGAGGTTATCAAAAATGTTGCTACAACCGAAGAAAACACTTCAAAAGAGAAACCTCGTCGTGGCCGTAAGCGCATGACAGCCGAAGAAAAGGTTGCTCTAAAGGAGCAAAATACACCTGTATCACAAGAGACAGAAGAGGCACAAATAGAACCTAAGGCCGAAGCTACCGAGACCGAAGCCGACGTAAATGAAAAGAAGGCTCCCGAAGAGTCTAAAACACCTGAGCAAGACCAACCCTCTACTCCAGGCCTATCGGCATTCTTCCCCAAGGCTACCCGTTTCATCTCGCGTGACCGCAACGGTAACATCATTAAGCAACAGTTTACTCCCCAAAACCGCGATAACAACGGTAATAAGCAGCCTAACAAGCCCAACAACAATAACAACAATAATAATAACAACAATAATAAGCGTAATAACAAGCAAGCCAACAATATGGCGCAAGAGGAGATGCGCCGTGAGGATTCATTACGCGACGATATGATACCCAGCGAACGTTTATATGACTTCGAGGGCATATTGATGGGTTCGGGCGTTTTGGAAATGATGCCTGATGGTTACGGCTTCCTTCGCTCACCCGACTACAATTACCTCACATCGCCCGACGACATCTATGTATCGCAATCGCAAATAAAACACTACGGACTCAAAACCGGTGATGTAGTTGAGGGCTTTATCCGTCCTCCCAAATAGGGCGAAAAATACTTCCCCTTGGCCAAGGTAGAACGCATAAACGGCCGCTTACCCGAGTTTGTACGTGATCGCGTACCATTCGACCACCTCACGCCCTTGTTCCCTCAAGAGAAATTCAACCTCACCGGAGGCAAGTCATGCAATCTCTCTACACGCGTTGTAGACATGTTCTCGCCCATTGGCAAGGGTCAACGCGGCTTGATTGTGGCACAACCGAAGACTGGTAAAACAGTAATACTCAAAGACATTGCAAACGCCATATCGGAAAATCACCCCTAGGTATATATGATTATCTTGCTAATTGACGAGCGTCCTGAGGAGGTAACCGACATGGCACGCAGTGTGAAAGCCGAAGTGATAGCCTCGACCTTCGATGAACCGGCCGAGCGCCACGTTAAGATAACCAACATCGTCCTCGAAAAGGCCAAACGCATGGTTGAGTGCGGCCACGACGTGGTAATATTGCTAGACTCAATCACTCGCCTTGCTCGTGCATTCAACACAGTAGCCCCAGCTTCAGGCAAGGTTTTATCGGGTGGTGTCGATGCCAATGCCTTGCATAAACCCAAACGTTTCTTTGGCGCCGCTCGCAACATCGAAAATGGTGGTAGCCTCACAATCATAGCTACTGCACTTATCGATACCGGTTCGAAGATGGACGAAGTAATCTTCGAGGAATTTAAAGGAACCGGTAACATGGAGTTGCAACTCGATCGCAAGCTGTCGAACAAGCGCATCTTCCCTGCAGTCGACATCAATGCCTCAAGCACACGTCGCGACGACTTGTTGCATGACAAAGAGACTCTCAACCGCATGTGGATATTGCGCCGTTATCTTGCCGACATGAATTCGGTAGAGGCGATGGAATTCCTCAAGGAACGTCTTGAACGCACTTCATCAAACGAAGAATTCCTTCTATCGATGAACGATTAAAAACAAACATAAACACATATTGAAAAAGTCAATGACACACTTTTGTCATTGACTTTTTTTACATCCATCTACCACAAATCACACAAAACCTATTGGTAATAAATAACTTAACAAAGGCATCGAAATTGAAAACAGACTCAAAAAGCGTATCTACCTTACAACAATATCATTATACACCCCCTCACACAAGATAGAATTGTTTACTAATTTTACCAATGCCAAACATTGGCAATTTTCAACATGCATTTAATAATATTGAAATAGATATTTCATTTATTCAGTTTGCATACTACTCAATTTTTATTCCTTTTATTTTTCTAAAATATTTGCTTAATATAACAATTTTAGCTAATTTTGCAAAAC
>CAJGDT010000214.1 GCA_904502265.1 uncultured Barnesiella sp.
CAGTTGCTTTCATGCCCAAGACTCAAGTTCAATCTTCTGTAGTAGCAGACGAAACTAAAGAAGTTCCCACTGCTAACTTTGAAACTGAAACTCTCCCTGTTGAGGAACTTCCCGCTGAAGAAGCTCCCGTAGCTGAGACTCCCGAAAACTAATAAGCATCTTATAAGTTATATATTAGGCCACATGAAATCATGTGGCCTAATTTTTTTCTTCCTGGGTTGTGTGGGGTAGTTATTATTACTCCTTTATGCCTTTGTAGCAAATATTGAAGTGCATTTGTGCCATGTGTATGAGCATATTCGTGTTGCTATGTCGTTGATAGGAGCAACAATCTTGCCCACAGCTATCATGGCTATCAATGTGGTAGTGGCTATAATTGTGAGTGAGCACAGTGGATGCATAACAAAAGTGTCCTGAAGTGACAACTTTTCGCACAGAGTGTAGTAGGTAAAGTGCACAAACTGTATGATGTTGACGTGATAGAGGTAGATAATGTATCCGTTGTGTGCGTATTGGTCTATAATATATCTGATAAAATTTATTCTATATACTTGTCGACAAAGCCATTTGAGTGGTTGGTGCAAGAGGATGATTATGCATGATGTGTAAGATAGATACATCAATGTAGGAGGAAACTTATTGATTTGTATGTTCCATACACGACCTTGAGCCATACATAAGATGATTGCAGCTACAAACATCAGTAATACTACAATCGATTTATAGGGCTTGGAGCGAAGATAGTAGAGTCCTGCAAAGGTTGTAATACCATAGCATAAAATATAGTTGGGATAGAAATAGACTCCTACCATCGTAGCAAGTAGTAGAGCATAAGCACCGTATTGGTTGATACGACTGCTTACAAAGTGCATGATTGGCAAGAGTAGTGCAATAATGAGGTAGGGTGTTATAAACCAGATATGACCCAAATTCTCAAATTTGTCGGCAAAGGTGTAATATGTATATTTGACTATTGTTCTTGGTAGTTCTTGTGGTGCTATCTCCCCATTTATAGTGTTGTGCAAGATGTATATTGCCATGTATACTGCCAATGGGATGATGATGCGTTTGATGCGACCTTTTACATACATCCCGTAACTTTTTCGTTGTGATAGAGAATATGATGCTCCCGATATATAGAATATTATAGGCATCACGACATCTGCGAGCGAGAGCCAATTGTTTGTATGTGGATCTATCCAGTACCCTATAATGTGCATAAATCCGACGATGTATATCATTGCTACGCCGCGAAAGATATCCAAATCGTGATTACGTTCTATAGCAGGGGTATTGCGATTGTTCATATATCCTATCTTTTGTTTGGTAAAGAGATACTTAAGCAATGAAATAGGCGTGTGAAAAGATTAATTATATATGTTTCTATTCTTTTCATAGCCATGCTTAGGTATGCATTGGCAAAGAATAACACAATTGTTGTTGAAATGAGTATGATAAGATGTGCTATGGGGGGTAAATCGTATCCTTGACACATGTGCTTGAGCGTACTACCAATGATGCGAACATTGATAAAATGGTAGAGATAAACCGATAGTCCCAGGCGGGCATACATGTCGATATAGTGTTTGAGAAATTTGCTTCGGTAGAAAAAGCGACATAAACGTGCTATAAGTGGCAGGAAGAGTGACAATATTACTCCACTATATGCAAAGAACATAATGTTGGGCGGGAACTTATTGGCCTGCATATTAAACCCGTATCCGTTGCAAGCACACCATATCATTGCGATAGCAAAGATCAATGCTATGATGTAGCGATTGGCTGGTTGCTTTTGATTGTAAAACAATCCGGCCAGCGCAAATGTACCATAGCAAATGATGTCGTTTGGGAAAAATATGAGCAATATTGCATTGATAGCACATATTATATATATAGCTACTGCGTTAAGGCGAGGCTTGATATAGCTCAGAAGAGGTAGTATAATGGCAATAATAAGATAGGTGGGTATAAACCACAAGTGATTGAACTCATATAACTTTCCTGAGAAGATATTGTAGTATCCGTTATCGACAAAGGTCTTGAAAAAAGTTCCAATATTTTCTCCTCCTATCAGGCATTGCGTTACAAAGAAAAAAAGTGTAGTAAGGGCAACTAATATATAGTATGGGAATACAATGCGCTTAGTTCGTCGCCACAAGTATTGTGGATAGGATTTGGGTGTTGCAAGCGAAAACGATGCTCCGGCAATATAAAAAACGATGGGCATGGTGATAAGCAAAAGACTTGTCAATACGGTATCTATCTTTTGCACACCATAGAAGTTGTGCAGGATGCAAGTAATATATATCATAGAGCAACCACGATAGATGTCGAGGTTGTTATCGCGTGAGTCTTTGCTATGATGTAGCTTCTTGTTGTCCATTTGTATGATGTGTGTGTTGCTGCTGTCGGTTATGGTATACAAGGTATTTGGCGTGGAGTAATTCCCTTCACGGCTTGGCACAATAGTGTTGTGAGTTGGGGTGTAGTACCGCAACAACCGCCTATTATATTAACAAGTCTTTCGGTAATGTATGGTTTCATGGTAGCAACCATATCGTGCGCAGTGATGTCGTACACTCCGTTTTCATTGGGTAGACCTGCATTTGGATGCGCGCTGATGTAGTAGGGGGCTGTCATATTCAGCGAGCGTAAGTGTGGCAATATGGACAATACACCATGCGAACAATTGATACCTACCGAAAGGGGGGTGTAGTGGCTTATCGATGAAAGAAACTTTTCGAGAGAGTGGCCCGAAAGCATTGTGCCATTTGTGGTGGTAGTTATCGATAGCATGATAGGTATTCTACGACCGGTATGCTTTATAGCGTACGAGGCTGCTTGCAATGCTACCAGAGCGTTATTTAAGTCGCAAATAGTTTCGATAAGAACAATATCAACCCCACTGGTTATGAGGGCTGTCATCTGCTCGATATAAGCCTCAAGCAATCTTTCTGTATGAGATGGCGTAACTGTGCAATTA
>CAJGDT010000215.1 GCA_904502265.1 uncultured Barnesiella sp.
AAATACCGCATACTTCGATGTTCATCAGGTCTACTCCACAACGCAACAAAAGGTCAGCATTGGCCGCAGCAAGGTCGATGTGTATTTTGCCCGATTGTGCATTGCGAATAGATATGCTGTCAATGTCAATTCCCGCTTTTCGCATAGTATCAATCACCTCATCACCAACCTCGTAAGCCTCTATGCCTATGCAAGGACCAATTGCGGCATAAATATGGCTGGTACAAGTGCCAAATTGTTGTTGCATGCGCTCTATGGTGTATCGCACAATCTCTTGGGCTGTACCTCGCCATCCGGCATGGATAGCTGCAATGGCACGATGTTCGGCATCGTAGAGTATTACAGGAACGCAGTCGGCTGTTGTTACGGCGATAGCCACTCCGGGTACATTGGTAATGATAGCATCTGCACCATCGAGTGCTGCGAGTTGCTTGCTGTGTGGGAGGGTTATGAAGTCATTGTCTATAACACACACCTCGTGGCCATGCACCTGATGTGGATAAAAGAGTTGTGTGCGCTGAATGCCGAGCGCACCACATAGCTGTTGCAAATTGGCCTCAACACGCTCGGTGTCGTCACCACAATATAGTCCAAGATTGAAATTGCCACGAGCCGAGGCATTGCGTGCCTGATTGTGGCGTGTGGTAACAAAAGTAGTCACCGACTCGAAAGCCGGTGACTCAAAACTATATAATGTTATGCCATTATTATCTGTAATGCGCATTACCACTCCTCCTCACGATGGTTATTGTCCGACTCGTCATCGTACTCTTCGTCCCAATCTTCTTCGAAGTACTCCTCCTCGTCTTCATCACCGGGCTTACGGTTTAGTACCTCAACACCGAGGTCAAACTCATCTTCATCCTTAACACGGTGTTGCTTGTCGAGGTCGCGGTGTGTAAAGGTAAGCACACGGTTGCTCTCATCATTGAGTGTACGCCACAATATGTCTTTAAGTTCGCTCAATCCCATGCCGGTGATTGATGAAATAAATACAGTCTCGACATCGTCGGGAATCTCGCGACGCATTTGCTCCATGAGCTCATCATCGAGCATGTCGCACTTGGTTATGGCAAGTACACGTTGCTTGTCGAGCAAATCGGGGTTGAACTCGGTAAGCTCTCGCAATAATATATTGTATTGTTCGCGAATATCGTCGGCATCGGCAGGAATCATAAAGAGCAACAACGCATTGCGCTCGACGTGACGGAGGAAACGAAGTCCGAGACCACGACCTTCGCTTGCACCTTCGATGATACCGGGAATATCGGCCATCACAAAAGAGAGATTGTCACGATATGAAACAATGCCGAGATTGGGCTCAAGTGTTGTAAAGGGGTAGTCGGCAATTTTAGGCTTGGCAGCCGAGATTGACGAGAGTAGGGTCGACTTACCGGCATTGGGGAAACCTACAAGACCCACATCGGCCAACAACTTCAATTCAAGGATGATATTGCGCTCGATAGCCGGCTCACCGGGTTGAGCGTAACGAGGTGTTTGGTTGGTAGAAGTGCGGAAGTTCCAGTTGCCCAATCCTCCGCGACCGCCTTTTAGCAAAATAAGTTCTTGACCGTCGGTAGTAACCTCGGTAAGGAATTCTCCGGTATCGGCATCAAATACAGCAGTTCCGCAAGGTACTTCTATCACTTTATCTTCGCCATCTTTACCCGAACTGCGCGATGGGCCACCATGGCCACCATTGCCGGCCAAAATGTGACGAGAATAGCGCAAATGTAGTAAAGTCCATAGGTTGCGGTTGGCTCGAAGAATAATGTGACCACCACGTCCTCCATCGCCACCATCGGGTCCACCTTTGGGTACATACTTGGCACGATGCAAGTGCATAGAGCCTGCTCCACCTTTACCCGAACGGCAAAATATTTTTACGTAATCAACAAAATTGGATGCTGCCATATTTCGATTTCTATTATTTTTTTTCTTTTGTTGGTGCAAAGGTAATAAAAATTTGCATATCTTTGTAGCATTGAATGAAGATAGGACTCGGTTTGAGTAAAACATAGCCTTTCTTTATAAACTATAATAACAACACACAAAGGGGTGCTGCTAACGTGCGGCTGAGATTATACCCTATGAACCTGATGCGGGTAATGCCGCCGTAGGAATTGGTAGTAATTGTTATATCCACATTTTTCCCGGCATTCTTAGTATTATGTGTTCTCAGGCGTATAAGGTAAGCTTGAGCTATTTGTTGCATCCTTTTGGCAAAAAAAGATACAATATGCAACACTATCCACTAACAATCTCTATTGCCGCCCACGGCTGTTGCTCGGAATGTGCCATTCCGCCCGACATTAGTGCCCTTCGGTCGTGGAATGTATATGCCGTACCCTACATCTACAAGCCGAAGTTACCCCAATCTATTAATCTCACTACTTTATTTAACATTTAATACTTTAGTCTTATGAAAATAGAAAACAGCATAGTAAAAGATAGTTACCCGGCATCCGAAAAGGTATTTATCGATGGTTCATTATACCCTATCAAAGTAGGAATGCGCAAAATCAATCTTACCGATACGGTACAAATTGCCGATGGCAAACGTGTTGTTACACCCAACGCACCGGTGTATGTTTATGACACCAGTGGCGACTTTACTAATCCCGATGTTGTGGTAGACATTAATCAAGGCTTGCGACGTATGCGTGAAGCGTGGGTAAAGCATAGAGGTGATGTAGAACAATTACCTTGCATTACTTCGCAATATGGTCGTCAAAGGGCCAATGACAAGGAACTTGACTCAATACGTTTTCCTATTCAACACAAACCTTATAGAGCGCAACAAGGAAAAGAAATTACACAAATGTATTATGCCAAAAAAGGTATAATAACAGCCGAAATGGAGTATGTGGCTATTCGCGAAAATGTGATGTGCGAAGCTGCAGGTATTGCAACGCATATTACTCCTGAGTTTGTGCGCAGCGAAATTGCCGCCGGTCGAGCTATTATTCCGGCCAATATC
>CAJGDT010000216.1 GCA_904502265.1 uncultured Barnesiella sp.
GATGGTACGCAATGCAGTTACGTAACCGAACATCTCAGCAAGGGGAGTTTTAGCTTTAACGATGCGAGCACCTGAACGGCTTGACTCCATACCCTCTACTTGACCACGACGTTTGTTAAGGTCAGAAATTACATCACCCATGCTTTCCTCGGGAGTTACAACCTCAACCTTCATGATAGGCTCGAGCAATACGGGACGGGCTTTAGCACATGCCTCTTTGAAGGCTTGGATAGCACAAAGCTCGAATGACAATTGGTCAGAGTCTACGGGGTGATATTGACCATCAATTACAGTAACCTTGAGTGAATCCAAGGGGAAACCGGCCAATACACCAGTCTTCATAGCATTGGTGAAACCTTTTTGGATAGCGGGGATAAACTCCTTGGGAATGTTACCACCCTTAACCTCGTCAACAAATTGGAGACCACCCTCGAAACCGGGATCAGCAGGCTCGATACGAACTACGATAACCGCAAATTTACCGCGACCACCTGATTGTTTCTTGAATGCCTCACGGTGCTCAACAGCAGTTGTGATAGCCTCTTTGTAAGTAACTTGGGGACGACCTTGGTTACACTCTACCTTGAACTCACGACGCAAACGGTCGATGATGATATCCAAGTGCAACTCACCCATACCGCTGATAACGGTTTGGCCGGTCTCTTCATTACTTTGTACACGGAATGTGGGATCCTCCTCGGCGAGTTTTTGAAGACCAACACCGAGTTTGTCAAGGTCTTTTTGAGTTTTGGGCTCAACAGCGATACCGATAACGGGCTCGGGGAAGTCCATAGCCTCGAGGATGATAGGAGCATCCTCAGCGCAGAGAGTATCACCTGTGCGAATATCTTTGAAACCTACACCGGCACCGATATCACCACAACCGATTACATCCTTGGGATTTTGCTTGTTTGAGTGCATTTGGAAGAGACGTGATACACGCTCTTTCTTGCCCGAACGAGCATTGAGGATATAAGAACCGGCAACCATCTCACCAGAGTATACGCGGAAGAAGCAGAGACGACCTACATAGGGGTCAGTTGCAATCTTAAACGCCAAAGCACACATGGGCTCTGAAGAAAGGGGTTGACGAGTGATTACCATGTCGGGATCGTCGATGTGGTGACCCTCAACAGCAGGAGTATCAGCAGGACTGGGAAGATATGCACACACTGAGTTAAGAAGTGTTTGCACACCTTTGTTCTTAAATGAAGAACCACACACCATGGGAACGATTGACATCGAGAGAGTACCCTTGCGGATAGCTGCGCGAATCTCGTCCTCAGTGATAGTAGCAGGATCCTCGAAGTATTTCTCCATAAGAGCCTCATCACATTCAGCGATAGCTTCCAACATCTTATCGCGCCACTCCTCAGCCTCATCTTGCAATGAAGCAGGAATTTCTGAGATCTCATAGTCAGCACCCATAGTCTCATCGTTCCAAAGAATAGCCTTCATTGTTACAAGGTCAACTACACCTTTGAAAGTCTCTTCGGCACCGATAGGAATTTGAATGGGGCAAGGATTAGCACCGAGCACCTCTTTGAGCTGACGAACAACTTCAAAGAAGTTAGCACCCGAGCGGTCCATTTTGTTTACATAACCGATACGAGGAACGTTGTACTTATCAGCTTGACGCCATACAGTCTCTGATTGGGGCTCAACACCACCTACAGCACAGAAAGCAGCAACGGCACCATCAAGTACACGCAAAGAGCGCTCTACCTCTACGGTAAAGTCAACGTGTCCCGGGGTGTCGATCAAGTTGATTTTATATTTCTCGTTGTTATATTGCCAGAATGTGGTTGTAGCAGCAGATTGAATAGTAATACCGCGCTCTTGCTCTTGCTCCATCCAGTCCATAGTAGCTGCACCATCGTGCACCTCACCAATCTTGTGAGTAAGACCTGTATAGAAAAGAATACGCTCAGAGGTTGTGGTTTTACCAGCATCAATGTGCGCCATGATACCAATATTTCTGGTATATTTCAATTGTGCATCAGTACTAGCCATTTTCTTATCTCCTTATTATTATGATTAGAATCGGAAGTGAGCAAATGCACGGTTAGCCTCAGCCATCTTGTGCATATCCTCTTTACGTTTGAATGCACCACCTTGCTCGTTAAAGGCATCAACAATCTCAGCAGCCAATTTATCGGCCATTGTTTTGCCACCTCTTTTACGAGAGTAGTTAATAAGGTTCTTCATTGAAATCGACTCTTTGCGGTCGGGACGGATATCAGTGGGTACTTGGAAAGTAGCACCACCAATACGACGAGATTTTACCTCCACTTGGGGAGTAACATTTTCGAGGGCTTTCTTCCAGATTTCGAGAGCAGACTTTTCCTCGTTAGGCATTTTTGACTTCACAATCTCCAATGCGCCATAAA
This sequence comes from uncultured Barnesiella sp., assembly GCA_904502265.1. Lineage (GTDB taxonomy): Bacteria > Bacteroidota > Bacteroidia > Bacteroidales > Barnesiellaceae_A > Barnesiella_A. Next base: position 2,391 of record CAJGDT010000216.1, read on the forward strand.
AGATAGTATAGGCAGTATTTTTCTTGCCATCATACATCAAGTGGTTAACGAATTTCGTTACCCTTACATCACTGAAAACGGGATCAGGTAATACAACCCGTTTTTTAGGTTTTGCTTTTCTCATTTCTTTTAAAAAATCTTGTTCTTTTTTTGGTTGCTTATTACATCTTCAACAAGAGCCTCTGCTCTTATTTACTCAACCCAATCAGCCTATCCAAAAAACGCGAACCTGCGTTTAACACTAATTTAACTGAGTTTTTTCTTTTGCTTGCTTTCAACCGGGATTATTTTTTGCCCTTAGTTGCAGTAGCAGCACCTGCTTTAGGTCTCTTAGCTCCGTATTTCGAGCGACGTTGCAAACGACCATTTACACCGGCTGTATCAAGAGTACCACGAACAATGTGATAACGTACACCAGGGAGGTCTTTTACACGACCACCACGAACAAGTACGATTGAGTGCTCTTGCAAGTTGTGACCCTCACCGGGGATATAAGAGTTAACCTCTTTACCGTTTGTCAAGCGCACACGAGCTACTTTACGCATAGCCGAGTTA
>CAJGDT010000217.1 GCA_904502265.1 uncultured Barnesiella sp.
GTCTGGTCGACGTGTCCTTGTACAATGTGACCATCGAGACGACCATTCATCACCATACTGCGCTCAAGATTCACCTTATCGCCGACTTTGAGCAAGCCCAAATTCGAACGCTCGAGGGTCTCTTTAATGGCGGTTACAGTGTAGCTATCGCCATCAATACTTACTACAGTGAGGCACACACCATTGTGCGCTACACTCTGATCTATTTTTAACTCATTGGCAAATGAGCAACTCAATGTCAAATGCAAATTTCCCTGCTCGGTACGCAATGCTCTTACCGTTGCAGCTTCTTCAACTATTCCAGAAAACATAATATTCAATTTTTTCGGATGTAAAGATAGTCATTTTTTAGAATTTCATTAACTTTACCACATAAAAGTGGTTAATAAAAACGAACTCATCACAAGACATCAATATATAAACATCATGGAATGTTTATAGTTTATAGACTAATTAGGTTCTTATGTTACCTCGAAAAATTGCCGAATCGCAACAATACATATACGAAGCCTTGCAACAGTGCCACCTACAGAAGGCCTTCGCTCGCCTACGTTCGCTGTCGTCACAACTGCAAGAATGGGATGTTGACTCGAAACTGGATGAACTAGAGACATCTTATCGATACATGATACAATATATGCTCGATGGCATAGATGACCCCGAACGCAATCAGATACACAATCGCCTCATTACTGCAACGTACAATATTACCGACTTGATATGCGACAAGATACGTGCAAACAACGACACTACATTATACTATACAACCCAAAAGTCGCACCGTATTACCAATAAAACACTGTCGCAATTATTTGCTACACTGGACAATAGCGTAAACGAGTTATCGCTCGGCGAGCTCATTTCAAGTAGTGAAGCTATTATATCGAAACGGAAAGAGGTGGAGCGTAATGCCGAGGACTTCTTTGACAAAGCATGGACCAACTTTCCGTCACACAGCGACGACTATGCCACCTTGCGCGAGGCATTGCAGCCACACCACCTACCCGAGTCGGTATCGGCAATGGTCGTGTCAGCCATGACACTCAATATCACGCATAGTTTTGACGAAACAAAGCTCGACATTCTCATCGATACCTATCTGCATCACGATAGTGCCGAGGTACAGATAAGAGCTCTATGCGGTGTTTTCATCGCCATCTTGCGCTACCACTCTCGCTTGCACCTGTATGGCAATATGAGCAGTCGCCTATCGCTATTGCTCGACAATGAGCAATTCAAGACCGATATGCGCAACATTCTCTTCCAATTTACACGCAGTCGCGACACCGAAAAGATATCGCGCAAGATGACCGAAGAGATACTGCCCAAGATGATGAAAATAAGCCCCTCGCTATACAAAAAAATTAAGGAGGATGATGCCCTAAACGAGATAGAGTCGCTCGAACGCAACCCAGAGTGGCAGGAACTGCTTGAAAAATCGGGCGTTACCGATAATATCATGGAGCTCAATGAGTTGCAAATGCAAGGTGCCGATGTATTCATGAGCACATTTGCGCACCTCAAGGGATTTTCTTTTTTCAACAGCCTATCCAACTGGTTAGTACCGTTTGTTACCAACCACAGTGCCGTGTACGATGCACTGGGCACTGAAGAGTGGGGCAAGCGATTCGCCGACATACTGCGATCGTCGGGCTTCCTTTGCAACAGCGATAAGTATTCCTTCTGCTTATCTCTGGCTCACGCTCCTATCGAACAACGACAAATGATGGCTTCGCAATTTCGCTCAGAAAATGCACAAATGGAGGAAGATGCCAAGGCCGAGCTATACAAAAAAAGTCGCGAAAGAGAGAAGATCTCCAACCGCTACATACAAGACTTATACCGTCTCATCAAATTGCATCCCCGTCGCAGTGAACTTTTCGATATATTCACCATTCCACTACATGATATACTGCAAATAGAGCACATCAAGCCTATAACGCACGATGAGAAGCTATTGAATGCATTGGGCGAATACCTCTTTAAGAACGAATATTACAACGATGCCGTGCAAATATTCGACATCCTCACGCTCGACAATTATACCAACAGCGACCTGTTCCAGAAGTATGCCTACTGTCACCAGGCACTGAGCAATTATCAGGAGGCCTTAGAGCTATACCTCAAGGCCGACCTTATCAAGCCCAACCATGTGTGGACACTGCGACACATCGCTATCTGCTACCGCAATCTTAAGAAGGTCAATAAAGCTCTTGAATACTTCCTGCGAGCCAACGAGATAGACCCCGACAACCTTTCGATCAACCTGAATATAGGACACTGTTACCTTGAACAGAAAAACTACGACAAGGCGCTTAACTACTACTATAAGGTCGATTTTCTCGATACCAAAGGAACCAAGGCGCGTCGCCCTATTGCGTGGTGCTCGTTCTTGGCAGGAAAATACGAACAAGCAGCAAGATGGTATGAAAAAATACTATCGGACAAGCCTACGGCACTCGACTACCTCAATGCCGGACACGTGGCATGGGCTCGTAGCAACATGCGCGATGCTATAAATCTATATCTGCAAAGCATCAAGGCCGATAGCAACGATATAAACCGCTTTACGCAGAATTTCGAACACGACATACAAGAACTTATCAAAGCCGGTATCAAGGCCGAAGATATTCCTATCATTCTCGACCATATATTGTACCAAGCAGGCGAATAGCAAAACCACTAAACATCCCATAGAAAAAACAAAAGCCCCTTGCGAGGGGCGTTTTTGTATAATATTATGTATGTGAAGCATCACCAGTGGTGGTATATTCTTAGCCGAGTCCTCCGGAAAATTCGCTTACCTGTGTATATAAAAAAACATCGCCCCGGCAACTTTCGTTGTCAGGGCGATTTAAGTGGCGGCTGCCTACTCTCCCA
>CAJGDT010000218.1 GCA_904502265.1 uncultured Barnesiella sp.
TGATTGCAAGGGAAGTACAAATGTGAGAGCCGCTATGTAAAGTAAGTGTTTAGCTTTCATGATTAATAAGTGTAGAGTGCAGGTTTGATAATCTTATTGTCATTGTTCTTGCCCCAACGTATCAAGTCGCCTGCAAAACCGATAACGAAGTTGTGAGAAACGTATTGGAAGTGGTTGTCTGTAGCGTAGTGGGTTACGATGTCGTTGTTGTAACCCAAGCGCAATGCCCATGTTTTGAAGCGAAGGTCGAAGTGTACGCGGTTGCGCATGTTGAAATGGTTGTTCCAGCTACCTGCTTTGACAAAATTGGTAAAGTCGGAAAACATGTAACCGCGTTCTGTTTGCGTGAATACTGACAATACGGGGAGAGACATTTGGTAGCGAGCTGTGATAGGGAGCTTGCCCAACTTGAAGTCATACACAACCATACCGGTGAAACCTGCCGACAAGTCGCCTTTGATGGTGAAGGGGTTGTTGCCACCGTGGTCGTTGTTGACCACACCGGCCAAAAGGTTGATATCGAAACCATAGTAGAGACGGAGTTGAGGCGCAACGGTGCTGTGGCTCATCATACCGAAAGTGTAATTACCGAAGTGGATTTGAGAACCACCCATGCCCGAGATAGCTATAGTACCGGTGCTGTTGATATAGCGCAATTGGTGTTGTTGTACCCATTTAGAGTCACCGTTGGCGGCTCGCATGATTTCGGCACCAATCGAGAAGTTGGCACCATTGAAAGTGTAATATGATAGTGACTTGTCAATCCATGAAGAACCACCGGTACTATATTCTATAGCAAAATAGAGGGGAGAGTGAGTGTTGTTCTCTTGGGTTTTGTTGTCAGCGAATGCTACCAAGGGTAGTGCCAATGCGGCTGCGCAACAAAGTAGTTTTTTGAATGTACTTTTCATTTTTGTAGATTTGTTTGATTTTGATATTTGAGTTTAGTTTATTTATAATCATATAATGGTTGTTGCAACCATTTCTTTCTATTGTGTAATCTCGTATTTATACTCGTTATTCGATATTTACTCATGTACAAAGGTAATCTGAGATAATAGAAACATCAAATAATAAAATCCTACTTTAATGTTTATAAATCCAACTAAATACACACTAAACGACAAATGTAAACCAAAATGTAGACACTTGCATAGTGGGTGCTATGAGGAATTTGGTTAATTTTGCGACAAAATAAATAAAGCGTAATGGAAGAGCAATCAAAAGTGCATGTAGAGAAGCAAGAGGCCGTATCCGTCAATAAGTGTTTGAATTGTGGGACGCAGCTCAATGGTCAGTATTGTCATAATTGTGGACAGCATATCACGGACCATACCATGACTGTTAAGCGTTTCTTGTTGAATTATTTCGATAATGCTTTCTTGTGGGATCCCCAACACTTAAAGACAATACGCTTACTGATTACTCGACCCGGATTGCTTACCAAGGACTATATTGCCGGGAAGTATGTATCGCAGGTACAGCCTCTTAAGCTCAATATGTTCCTGCTGTTTGTATTTCTTACCTTGTTTATATTCTTCGCAAGTGATCAGCGAATAAACAATTCGATGCATGATGTAATGGGCGACGAAATGGTTGTAGTGGCGATGCAGGTGGAAGGGTTATGCGATGATGCGGAGTATGTTGAACGAATGAACGCAAGTCGGCGGGACACTATTAATATTGTTGCTCCGATATATCTGGCTGAAACCTACCCTGATATATTCGATGCGCATCAAATTGCTTACGACTCAGAGGGTAATGCTCAAGAACAATGGGTTGCCGTTGTTCCGCATGTGTTAATTGAGGATGGTATTATCCAACTCGGTGCAGATGGAAATTATCGATTTAACGATATCGGTGAAAGTCAAGCAGCCGAAACCTTAGACTTGTTTCTCCTTGTTTGGGATCAGATGGCAGCGATGGTGGCGCAATATTTCCCGATAATCATCTTGCTGACTGCTCCATTCTTAGCGTTTGCGTTGCGTATTGTGCAGTATAAGAAGAAAAAGAGTTTTTTCACTCATTTTATCTTCTCGATGCATTATATTGCCTTTGTTGAGTTGACTTGTATCGTGTTGTATCTGTTCTATCTCATCTTGCATCCTTCGTTTTCGCTGTTAAATATTTTGTTCGCCATATGTTCTTGTGCCTACTTCGCCATGGCATTTCGTGTGGTGTATGAAACATCATGGTTGAGGTCGATAACAAAGGCTTTATTGTCGAACGTTATATACTATGCGATATGTCTAATAATATTTACATTGCTCATTTTAGTAGCGATTGTAGTCGTAGCGCTGAAGGTGAGCTAATGAGATCCTGATTATTACGCTCCCGGGTTGTAGTATTCTTGGTGTTAGATGAGGTGAAATGTTGTTGAATTCCTGAGATTTAGTCTCTTTGTAAAATAAACGCGGGCGAGTCAATTGACTCGCCCGCTATTGTTGGGTATTATTATCTCAAATATTACTTCTTAAATTCGATAATAGTTTTTTTCATAAATAGAAGTTTTGTCTTCATCGACTCAAATGAAGGGGTTGTTAATAATTAGGAGAAGAGTCAAATCCCCGGTTTGTGATGTCAATTTTATATATTACTGTCGAAAGTAGTTCTATTTTACTTTTCTATGTTTTGAGTGTTATTGTTCAGTATATCTTCGATAAAGTTCTCTAAAGAGTATTCGGTGTTCATGCCTATCTTTTGGCGGAAGCGGTGGCGAAGCATCAAGACGCTACGTGGTGCAATAGCCAGTAGTTCGGCGATTCTTTTATTGTCTTGTTTAAGGACAATGAGCATGGAGAGAAGCTCTTCTCGATGTGTGATAGAGGGAACTTTCTCGCGAAGTCGAGGAAGAAA
>CAJGDT010000219.1 GCA_904502265.1 uncultured Barnesiella sp.
GGATAGTCATCGTCGGTGAAGAATAACGGTGTTATACCCTTCTTGCGCACAAAGGCAACCTCCTCGGTGGCCATGCGCAAGGCTCGACCACGCTCCTCTTGCGAGAAGAACGAGCTATCCCAACCGGTGAGGTCGGTGAGTTCCTTGGGCGATAGGGTAAAGAATGCCGACACGTCGCCTGTCTGTTGCAATAGCGTCTCGGCCAAGAGGCGATTCATGCCCTTGATATTGGCCAATGCTATGCGATAGCGCAGTTGTTCGTCGGCAAAAGTATCCATCGATTATTCGGCGTTAACCAACTTGTTGTAATAGGGAGCAAATTCTTCTCCTCGTGTAGGGCGACCGTTGCGGGTAAAGACGGTATCGACCTCGGCCTTTACACAGCACTCGCCGGTGGTCTTTACGATCTCTTGATAGAAAGTATATCGCACACCCTTGCGACGCACATAGAGACGCGACAAGAACGACTCGCCACTACGCAACGATGCTTTGTAGTGAATTTCCACTCGGGTTACTACGGGGGCTATACCCTGCGCTACGAGTTCGCCAAATCCGGGGCCTAACGACAACATAAACTCGTGGCGAGTGTGCTCGAGATAGTGCTGATAATTGGCATTATTGACTATGCCCTCCATGTCGAGCTCATAGTCGCGTACCTTAAATTCAAGTTCGTATATAAAGGGGGCTTCCATAGCTTATTGTTCGTCGGTAATGTCTTCGTAGTGTTGGAATAAGAAGTCGTTGTAGGGGAAACGTTGGGTGTGTATCTCCTTGACACGTTGATACAGCATCGCCTTCAACTCCTCGATATTGTCGCGCTCGACAGCCGAAATGAATATGCAATTCTCGTTCATCTTGGCCATCCAGGTTTCGCGTAGCTCATCGAGCGAAATGTTTTCGCGAGTACGGGGGGTAAGGTCATCGGCAGCCTTCTCTACGTAGGTAAAGGCATCTATCTTATTGAATACAAGAATCATAGGTTTATCCTCATTGGGGCAAATGTCGTGCAAGGTGCGATTGACCACCTCGATTTGCTCCTCGAAGGCAGGGTGCGAAATATCTACTACATGCACCAACATATCGGCCTCGCGCACCTCATCGAGTGTCGACTTGAACGAGTCGACCAAGTGAGTGGGCAACTTGCGAATGAAACCAACAGTATCGGATAGCAAGAAGGGAAGGTTGTCGATAATAACCTTGCGCACAGTGGTGTCGAGGGTTGCAAAGAGTTTGTTCTCGGCAAACACCTCCGATTTACTCAGCAAGTTCATCAAAGTAGATTTACCCACATTGGTATATCCTACAAGTGCCACACGCACCATCTTGCCACGATTTTTGCGTTGTATAACCTTTTGGCGGTCGATACTACGCAACTCCTCCTTGAGGCGCGAAATGCGGTCGAGGATGATACGGCGGTCGGTCTCAATCTGTGTTTCACCGGGGCCACGCATACCGATACCACCACGTTGACGCTCCAAGTGAGTCCACAAGCGTGTGAGTCGGGGCAACAGATATTGATATTGAGCAAGCTCTACTTGAGTCTTGGCATTGGCAGTCTGTGCGCGCAGGGCAAAGATGTCGAGAATAAGCGTAGTGCGGTCAAGAATCTTCACCTGCAACTCACGCTCGATGTTTTGCAATTGCTTGGGCGACAATTCGTCATCGAATATCACCAATCCCACACCGCCATCTTCCTCTTCGGCACGCATCTCAATATAATCCTTTATCTCCTGCAGCTTACCTGTACCCACATAGGTGCGGGTGTTGGGATAGTCGAGTCGTTGCAGGAAACGACGCTCGGGTTGCGCTCCGGCCGTCTCGGCAAGGAAGGCAAGTTCATCAAGATACTCATTAGTCTTGGCCTCATTCTGGTTGGCAGTGATAAGACCTACAAGGATGGCACGCTCGCTCGCCATCTGGGTATGGATAAAATCTTTCATCTATTACATTTTACACTTATAAGGCGCAAAGATAATGATAATTTCTTACATTTGCATATCACAACACACACTACACGAATATGCTAAGAAAACTAATCCTTTTTGTCGCTGCGACTATAATATTGACTTCGTGCGAACGCATTGAAAATATCGAAAATGACATCAACAACCTACAAAATCGCCTTGACAGCCTCGAACTTCGCATAACCGATGTTGAAAATGCAGTAGAAATATTTGAAGAACTGCATGCAAATGGCGCTCTTATCAACAGCGTAGAGCCGTCGGACGAACAGGCTGGCAGTTGGATAATCACACTATCGGACGGCAGAGTGATGCAAGTATATAACGGCGACCCCAAGAGTCACACTCCCTACCTAAAGATTGACCAAGACGGATACTGGTGCTTGTCGTATGACAATGGTGCTACCTTTACTCGCATCATGGACAACAATGGTGAGCACGTGAAAGCACCTGTAGCCATGTATGTAACTACCGATGAGGAGGGCTATTACATCTTCGTAATACACTATGCCAACGACCCGGAGAATGTAATAGACATTATCAAAACGCCTCACACATCCGACCCATCCAAGATTATACACTCTATCACACAAAGCGATGTTGACCACTCCATAACCATTACCATGGCCGACGGCAGTAGCTTTACGTTTAACAAAGAATATATCATGCCCACCGGCATAGCCATACTTGCCACGCGACCCGTACTGCTGGCAACTGGCACAACTGCAAGTATCGAGTTTCGTGTAAATCCGTCAAACGCCCTATTTAACTACGACATCACATCCGACTCGTGCCAGATAGAGCTCGACTGCATCACAACACGTGCCGGCTCTTATGTCACCACACCCAC
>CAJGDT010000220.1 GCA_904502265.1 uncultured Barnesiella sp.
CCGCTATCGAAGTTACGGGCAGTTACTACACCATTAACGGGGCTGAGCAACTTGGTATTTTCGAGCAAGTTTTCATAGGCTGTCTTGGCAGCTTCAAATTGAGTAGTAATTTGGTCCAATTGTTGTTGCGAGGCACCACCTACAGCAACAAGCTCTTTGGCACGGTTGTACTCAAGTTCGATATTATCGAGTTGTACTTTTTGTTGCATGATGTTCGAGGCATCAAGTTCAACAAGCAACTGACCTTTCTTTACATGATCGCCCACCTCAACATAGATTTCGCGAATACGACTGGGCATCGATGAGCTGATAGAGTTACGCTTGTCGGGTTGAACAGTAGCAGTATAAGTCATTGTTTGCGGTACACTTTGTACAGTAGCACTTTCAACTTTTACCGACTCTACTTTCTCAGCCACAGTGGTTTGCTCGGCAGTCTTGCCCGAACAAGCTATGAGCATACTCATGCTCACTGCTGCAATGAAGAAAAGATTAATCTTTTTCATAACTTGTTTTTTGTCTTATTTTGTTTTTTACTTATTATTTTCTTGGGGTTCATATTTGCTTATGTCGGTAGTACCCAACAACTTCTTCACATCGCTCACGCCGGCAAGGAAGTCGTAGATGGCTTGCGAATAGGCAAGGCGAGCATGTGTGAGAGCCAATTCGGCATCGTTCAATGTCACGAATGTAGCCGAACCAATCTCGAAGCTCTTTTGCATGATGTTGTAGGCTTTCTCGGCTTGTTGTACGCTCAACTTGTTCGAGTCAATTTGCTTGATAGACTTGGTGATAGCATCGAGTTGAGCCTCTACCTGCATATTGAGCGCACGCTCAAGGTTGTCACGTTGGAATCCCATTTGGGCTACTGTAGCTTCGGCTTGTTTCACCTTATAGAAGCGTGATCCACCCGAGAAGATGGGTATATTGAGCGCAACGGCAACTGTCGAATAGGGATTGAAACGGAAGTTGTCAAACATACCACCGTCGCTCATCGATATCCAGTTGTAGTTAAATTGTGCTGCCAATGTGGGGATGTAGGCAAACTTTTGCAAAGTAGCAGTCTTCTCCAACATCTTGGTTTGCAAGTCCAATTGACGCAAGTCGGTATTGTTGTCTAGCGAGCGATCGATGCTCATGGTTACATGATACATATCTTGCTCGTAGTTGTCCAACTTATCGTTTATCACAATATCTATATCAACATCGATACCCATCAACACCTTGAGTTGGAGTTTCGACAACTTCACGGCATTCTCAGTTTGGAGCAATGTAGGCTCGATATTGCGTACAGCTACCTCCGATCGCAATACATCATATTCCGATGCTGTACCTTGCTTGAATTGGAGAGCATAAGTCTCGGCATTCAACTTGGCATTGTCATATTGGCTACGCAACACGGCATACGAGTCTTGGCAGAGCATTACATTATAATAAGCCTTTTGTACTTCATTGATAAGCGAAAGACGTGACGAACGTGCAGCCTCCATAGCATTTTGCACATCGATAGAGGTAATTTCGACACTCTTCCACAATTGAGGAGCAATAATGGGAAGGCTGGCACTAAATCCCATTGAATAGGTATTGTCAAGACCTACCTCAAAACCGTCGTTTGAAGTATCTTCAGTCTCACCCGAATCACCTGAACCGGGGAAAGGAACACCCATAGCCTCGTACAGAGGGCCCAAGTACTCACCCATCATTGCACCTATATCGAATGCTTTACCCGACATGTACATACGTTGCTTTTTGATAGAACGTTGGTACGAAGCCGAAGCATCGATCTTGGGCAACAAACCGGCAATGGTTTCACGCTTTGAGTAGTCTTTTTTCTTCACCTCTATATCGGCAACTTTAATTGTCGGGCTCTCACTCAATGCGATAGTCAATGCTTTATCCATATCGAGATAGAGCACCGAGTCGGCATTGTTGGTAGTTTGAGCAGAGGCAGTCATCACAGTTGTCAATACCAGCACTGTGGCAATAGACAAGCTAAATCTCTTTTTCATACCTTTTATTTCGTTATATAGTTTGTGTTATCTGTTCATAATTCTTGTCGAGGACTTTGCGTCCCTTATCTGTAACAATTCCGTAAAGGAAAATCTTGGTATATACCGCCAATATTTCGCCATAATTCCACTCGTCGGCAGGTCTATTATTTATTTGGCCAAACAACATCATCTGTTGATTGTGCAACGTTGTGGCAATATCAAGATTGAGGTCGGGACGTATCAACCCCTCCTCTACCCCTTTACTGAGTATATCACGGATATATTGAAACTGTTTTTCGCGATACTTGTCGGCCTCCTCAGTTACCTTTGAGCGCATGTGCTCAACATCCAACTGGAACGAACGACTGGTGCGATTGATATTATAGATAATGCGATTGTAACAAAGCACCAATTTCTCGATAGTATTGCGCTTGCTAGCAAATATTTGGCATAACTCACCCTCTTTAACCTTACGGTCGCGTTGCATACACTCTACTATGAGTTCCTCCTTATTCTTGAAGTTCTCATAGAGCGTACGCTTTGACATACTCAACTCCGAGGCAATAAAGTCCATCGTTATAGAGCGTATCCCATAGCGATAAAATAGTGATTGTGCTTTACCTATAATATATTCCCTTGTTTCTTCCGACATGCAAATCTTTTTTAGGAGCGACAAAATTACACAAAACTTTAGAAACGCAGAAAGTTTTCATGTTTTATTTACTTTCATTTTGTAAACAAACCTAAAATTTACACGTATTTAACAGAAATTTAAACCATAAATACTCCTA
>CAJGDT010000221.1 GCA_904502265.1 uncultured Barnesiella sp.
GAAGATGAACAGAAGATTGTGCGCATGGCCGACTATTGCCGTCATTATACAGCCACGCATGTGCCCGACCCCTATTACGAAGGTGCTGAGGGATTTCAACTGGTGCTCAATCTGCTTGAGGATGCCTGCGAAGGTCTCTTGACCGAGCTGGGGTATGTGAAGTAAATAATCTTTCTATTCCTCTCAAAAAAACGCGCCGGCTCTCCTTTGGTTTTTGCAAATATTTACATATATTTGCGTATTATTGTGATTTTATAAAGTTGATACTATGAAAAGATTAGGGATTGTAGTTTTGTTATTGGCAGGTTTTGTTGTCTCTGCCAGTGCACAATTTGGCTTAATGGCTAATAAGTTGGAGGAGATGTTGAAGCCGGCTCTGTCGGGTAGTTTTAACTACAAAGGCTTCGTAGATGTGGCATATCTTGCCGGATTGGATTCTCCTGACCTCTTGGAAATAACAACAACTCAAGGTTTTAAATACTCCTCATGGTGCTTCATGGGAGCCGGTGCCGGTGTCAACTTGGCTTTTCCTCAGTCGCAAAATGCCTCTGTGCGCAGTGATGTGAGTGTATTGCTTCCGCTCTATGCCGATTTTCGTTTCAATATCGGTAATCCTGCCAAGGTGGGCTTGTTTATCGACTTGAAGTTGGGCGCAGTATTTCTGTTGAGTGAAGGTGCATATAATACCAATCTTGGGTATATGGGCAATGATCCCAGTCTTTATCTCAAGCCCTCTATAGGTGTAAAGATACCCGTTAATAACGCTAAACAAGCGCTGAACCTTTCGGCCAGTTATCAACTGATGACGCCCCGTTTCTCGAATGGTTGGCTCGTAAACTTCAATAACTTGGGTGCTACATTGGCATTTGAGTGGTAATTAGGTAATATCTTGTAACAAAATAAAAATGCCGGCGGTTTCACAATCGTCGGCATTCTTCGCTTAGTTAGATTTTAAACGCTTGAGAGAGAATCAAATCAGAAGTATGTCTTTATCAATCGTATCACTTGCAAGGCAACGAGTATAATCATACCTGCCATTGCTGTGTATATAGATAACAAAGAGCGAGTGATATTGTTCTCTTCAAGTCGTACAATATCGTAGGGTAATAGGTATAGCAATGCACCACACGCTACTACCGATAGGAGTGTGGTGACGCACATAATAATCTTACAAGTGCTTGACTTACGTTCGGGTAGCTTGTTGATTGTACGCTTGGTAAACCATGCATTGGGGCGAGGCTCGTGGCTGTGTGTCGACAGAAATTGTTTTACTAATTTCTCTTCGTCGTGGTATTGAGTGTTGTTATTCATATCCATTGTTTCTAAGAAAATCGGCCAATTTGTTGCGTCCGCGCGAAAGGTGCGACTTGACAGTTCCGCTGGGTAGTTGCAGTATCGAGGCTACGTCTTCGACCTTGCGATCGTCTATATAATAGAGTGTTATAGCAGCGCGTTCGGTGGGGGTGAGTTGTTGCAGTGCGCGTGATATGTCTATCTGGGTGTCGCTATTGCTCGATGTTGTGCCCTCGGGAATGGCATCGCTCGTGTCGGTAAGTTTATGTCGACGCAAGTGGTCTTGAAATACGTTGTAGGCTATGCGATATAGGTAGGTCGAGAAGTTCGACAGTCCTTTAAACTGCTTAATGGAGTAGTAGAGCTTGATAAAAGTCTCTTGCGCCAAGTCGTCGCTGAGCATCTCGTCGCCCATGGTTTGATGCATGAAGAAGCGCCGTATACTGGGATGATGCTTCTCGACGAGCGTGGCAAAAGCCTGTCGGTCGTCGAGAAGCATGACCCGAGATATTAACAATGTATCGTTAGTGTGGCGCATAAGGCTCTCGTAATGAGTAGTGTTGTTGTCGATATTATTCCTCTACTTCAGCTTTTTGTGAGCCCGACTCAACAAGGGCTGTACAGCTCTCGTTGTTCTCTTTAATATCCTTGTTGCGCTCCTCGTGGCGCTCAATGAGTGCTATCAGCAAGTAGCCTACTCCCAGCATACCGGGGATGGTAGCAATAGCAGTAATAGTATCTACACTGATGGTTTTGCCAAATATGGCTACACCTATACCTATGGCTATGAATATAATAGCTTGTCGTAGGGTGTTCGTCCAGCGCTTTTGGGCCTTCTTAGGCTCGTCAAACAATCCCTCGGGAATGGCTTGTCCGTTATCGATAGCCTTTTCGATGATATGGTAGCGATCGCGTTGCTTGCGATATGATATCCATGTTGTTATCCAAACTATAAGTAAGATGAATGCAAAAAATGTGAAGGGTATTGATAACTCTGCAATATCCTCTACAGTGTTACTGCTAATGCTTTTTGCGTCGAGTTGGTGTTGTAGTGAGTCGTTGTACATGTCGTATTGTACCTCGATAGCGGCTTTTTCAACATCCATTCGCATGCTGTCCAGGATAAACTGTTCGCTACGGGCTGCGGTAGAGGGGTGGCTGGCAGCAATAATGTTTGTTGCGAAAATGAGTGCTACTATAGCACTGCACATCATCATAACTATACGTTTCATTTTATAGGGGTTTTAATTAGTTAATATTCTTGTTAAATAGGCATCGATGCTTATCTGTTTCTATGCGTTAGACGTATGCAATGCGACGAATGGTTGCAGCGATAGGCAAAAATAATAAGACTTTAGAAAAAAAAACACCTTCTACCGCAATTGATAGAAGGTGTTGTGATAGGATGATGTGAATGTTGTATTATATCTCGTAGTCGACACAAGCACGAGACGCTACCTTGCCCTTGAGTAGGCCGGC
>CAJGDT010000222.1 GCA_904502265.1 uncultured Barnesiella sp.
CTTAAGTAAACTTAGTTTTTCTTCTCTCACCTTTCACTACTTTTGATAAGATAGGATGCGGTTCGGCATAAAAACTTAAGTAAACTTAGTTTTTCTTCTCTCACCTTTCACTACTTTTGATAAGATAGGATGCGGTTCGGAACAAAAATTCAAGTAAACTTGATTTTTCTTCTCTCACCTTTCACTATCTTTGCACCAGATAAACTATTTTTCCTGTGCAAAACGAAAGATTTGAAATCATAGCCAAGACTTTTCAGGGACTTGAGGGTGTATTGGCCGAAGAGATTACCGCATTGGGCGGTAGTGATGTAACTATTGGTCGCCGCATGGTGTCGTTCAATGGCGATAAAGCAATGCTCTATAAGGCCAACCTGGCTTGCCGTACAGCACTGCGCATACTGAAACCGATACTCCACTTTGAGGCGAGCAACCCGGATGAGGTGTACAACACGTTGCGCAACTACGACTGGGAGCAGTTGATGACGCTGTCGACAACGTTTTCGATCGACTCGGTGGTGTTCTCGGACGAGTTTCGCCACTCGAAGTTTGTAACCTACCGCATGAAAGATGCCATTGCCGACTTCTTCAACGAGCGATATGGCAAACGCCCCTCGGTGCGCCTCAACAACGCTGATATACAGTTTAACCTGCACATCAACAACACAACGTGTACGCTGTCGCTCGATAGCTCGGGCGAGTCGTTGCACAAGCGTGGCTACCGCGATGCACAGACCGAAGCTCCTATCAATGAGGTGCTTGCAGCGGGTCTTATCATGCTCACCGGCTGGCGTGGCGAAAGCAACTTTGTCGACCCCATGTGCGGATCGGGAACATTCCTGATAGAGGCGGCTCTGATAGCAACCAATACCTACCCCGGCATATTCCGTCAGCATTTTGCCTTCGAGAAATGGCCCGACTTTGAGCCGGAGTTGCTTGAAGAGTTGTACAACGACGACAGCAACGAGCGCGAGTTTGAGCACAAGATATATGGCTCGGACATATCGGTAAAGGCTACAGCCATAGCCGAGCGTAACATCAAGAGTGCCGGCGTGGGTCGATATATAGAGTTGACTACTCAACCTATACAAAACTACGAAACAGCCCCCGCACAGGGAGGTATAATAGTAACCAACCCACCCTACGGCGAACGCATTGCTGCCGAGGATATGGAGGCACTGTATGAGGCTATAGGTAATCGCCTCAAACACGTGTTTAAAGGCTATACAGCGTGGGTTTTGGGCTACCGTCAAGAGCACTTCGATAAGATAGGATTGAAACCCTCGGCCAAGATACCTACGCTGAACGGTGCTCTGGAGTGTGAGTTCCGCAAATACGAAATATTTGACGGCACTTACGCCGCACACAAGCGGGCTACAGCAACCGAGCCACCCAAACCGCGCCCTGTGCGTAGTAAGGATAAGCCTCGCCGAGACGAGAAGAGACCCTTTGGTCGTGGTGATAAGAAAGCATTTGACAACAAGGAGCGTAAACCCTTTGAACGCAAGGAGCGCAAACCCTTTGGTGATAAAGAGCGTAAACCTTTTGGTCGCCGTGATGACCAAAAGACAACACCCCGTGGCGAAAAGGGTCGTTACGAAAGACGCGAGCGCCCTACTTCGTTTGACAAACGCGAGCGCCCTACTCCTCCCACTACCCCCAACAACGCAGAGGGTCACATGCCCAAGAAGACTACTGCCGGTAGCCGCACACGTACACGCAAGAACAATAACGAAAACAAATAATACAACATACACATGAATATACTACTCTTAGGTTCGGGTGGCCGCGAATGTGCCATCGCATGGAAATTGGCTCAAAGCCCTCGTTGCGAAAATCTCTATATCGCACCCGGTAATGCCGGAACAGCCTCGTTGGGCAAAAATATCAACATGTCGGCAACAGACTTTGATGCAGTAGCCGCCTTCTGTACCGAAAACAACATCAATATGGTGGTAGTAGGTCCCGAAGATCCTCTTGTAAAGGGTATCTATGACTACTTTGCCAATACACCTGCTATCAGCCACATTCCTGTTATAGGCCCGTCGAAAGAGGGTGCACAACTTGAGGGTAGCAAAGACTTTGCCAAGGCCTTCATGATGCGTTACAACATACCCACAGCTCGCTATCGCAGCTTTACTGCCGATAATATCGAAGAGGGTTATGCCTTCCTTGAGAGCCTCCAAGCACCCTATGTGCTCAAGGCCGACGGATTGGCAGCCGGTAAGGGTGTGCTTATCCTCCCTACCCTCGACGAAGCTAAGAGCGAATTGCGCGCCATGCTCGACGGTATGTTTGGCAACGCCAGCGCAACAGTGGTTATCGAGGAGTTCCTCTCGGGCATCGAGTGCTCGGTATTTGTGCTCACCGATGGTAAGAGCTACAAAATATTGCCCGTGGCCAAAGACTACAAGCGTATAGGCGAAGGCGATACCGGATTGAACACCGGTGGTATGGGAGCTGTATCGCCAGTTCCCTTTGCCGACGACGAGTTTATGCAAAAGGTAGAGCAACGCATCGTAATACCCACAATCGAAGGCTTGAAAAAAGAGAATATCGAGTATCGCGGATTTATCTTCCTTGGCCTTATCAACGTAGAGGGTAATCCGATGGTGATAGAATATAATGTGCGCATGGGCGACCCCGAAACCGAAGTGGTAATGCCTCGCATCGCCTCGGACTTGGTAGATGTGCTTGAAGGTGTAGCCACACAAACCCTCGAGAACCGTACACTCGAAATAGATGCTCGCGCTGCCGTTACA
>CAJGDT010000223.1 GCA_904502265.1 uncultured Barnesiella sp.
CAATACACTCAACGAGGAGGTGATTGTTACTATCATCAAGGGCGAAAAGCCTATTACCGTAAAGCGTGATGATGACCTTATTATCTACGGTGTCAATGGCAAGCCTATCACTGCGCGTTCGGTCAATCAGCAGAAACTTGTTAAGGCCTTTGAAGAAAACGACCTCGTTTTTGCATTGGGTCCTGCCGGTTCGGGTAAAACTTATGTGGCGATAGCCTTGGCCGTAAAAGCATGGAAAAACAAGGAGGTGAAGCGCATTATCCTGAGCCGCCCTGCCGTTGAGGCCGGCGAAAAACTCGGTTTCTTGCCCGGCGATATGAAGGATAAAATTGATCCCTATTTGCAACCTCTATACGACGCTCTGCAAGATATGATTCCGCCTCTTAAGCTCAAAGAGTTTATGGAGACCAATATCATACAAATTGCCCCCTTGGCCTTCATGCGTGGACGCACACTGAGCGATGCTGTTATCATCCTTGATGAGGCGCAAAATACAACAACTCACCAGATGAAAATGTTCCTTACTCGTCTGGGTATGAATGCCAAGATGATAGTGACAGGTGATATGACCCAGATAGACTTGCCATCGCAGCAGGTATCGGGATTGGTGCAGGCCGTGCGCATCCTCTCGCGTGTAAAGGGTGTGGGTCGCATCGAGTTTAACAAGAAAGATATTGTGCGCCATAAACTTGTGCAACGCATCGTAGAGGCTTACGAACAGCACGATGAGCAAGCCAAGCGTGAGAAAGAAGAGCGTCGTGCTGCACAAACAACTGAGGCGAAAGCCAAAGAGGAAAATACCGATAACAATAACAATTAAATATATTATACAATGAGCAACGCATTAGTAAAAACAGACTTTAACTTCCCCGGTCAAAAGGGTGTGTATCATGGTAAAGTTCGTGATGTATATAACATCGACGACGAACTCTTGGTAATGGTGGCGAGCGACCGTATCTCGGCGTTCGATGTAATCTTGCCCGAGGGTATTCCCTATAAAGGTCAAGTGTTGAACCAAATTGCGGCTAAGTTCCTCGATGCCACTGCCGACATCGTTCCCAACTGGAAGATGGCTACTCCCGATCCTATGGTAACTGTAGGTGTGCGTTGTGAGCCTTTCAAAGTAGAAATGGTGGTACGTGGATACCTTACCGGTCACGCATGGCGCGAGTACAAAGAGGGCAAGCGCACTATCTGTGGCGAGCCTATGCCCGAAGGTATGCGCGAGAATGAGAAGTTCCCTCAACCCATTATCACTCCTACAACCAAGGCCGATGAGGGTCATGACGAAGATATTTCAAAAGCCGAAATCATCGAGCGTGGTATCGTATCGCGTGAGGACTACGAACAATTGGAGAAATACACTCTCGCCCTCTACCAACGTGGTTGCGAAATGGCTGCCGAGAAGGGTCTTATCCTTGTTGATACCAAGTATGAGTTTGGTAAGAAAGACGGCAAGATTATCTTGATTGACGAAATCCACACTCCCGACTCTTCACGTTACTTCTATGCCGAGGGCTACGAGGAGCGTTTGGCTAAGGGCGAAGACCAACGTCAACTCTCTAAGGAGTTTGTGCGTCAATGGCTCATTGCCAATGGTTTCCAAGGCAAAGAGGGTCAAACCGTTCCCGAAATGACTCCCGAGTACTGCAACAGCGTAACTGATCGCTATGTTGAGTTGTACGAGAACATCGTAGGCGAAAAGTTTGTTAAGGCCGAGGTTGCCGATATTGCAGCTCGCATCGAAAGTAACGTAACCGAATATCTCAAAAATCGTTGATTGTGATATGAAAGCCGAGGAGGTAAAGCCTTACGATTCCAATGCCGCAAAGACCGGTCAGGTGCGCGATATGTTCGACTCTATCGCGCCGGCCTATGATGTAATGAACCGCATGATGACATTCGGTATCGACACCATTTGGCGACGTAAGGCGGTCGATATGGTAGGTGCATACAAGCCTCGACGTGTGCTTGATGTGGCTACCGGTACGGGCGACTTGGCTTTTCTTATCAACGACCGACTCAAGCCCGAGTCTTTGTTGGGTATAGACCTTTCGGCCGGCATGTTGGCTGTGGCACAAGATAAGGCTCGTGAGCGTGGTGTTGCCGATAGAGTATCGTTTGCTATCGAAGATTGCCTTTCGCTCTCGTTGCCCGACAATAGTTACGATGCTCTTACCGTTGCCTATGGTGTGCGAAATTTTGAAAATCTGGCGCAAGGTTTTGCCGAGATGTATCGCGTGTTGTCGCCCGGTGGCGTGTTGTGTGTCATCGAGCTGTCTACCCCCGAGCACTTCCCCATGCGACAGCTCTACAAGTTCTACACCTACACCATTATACCCTTGGTAGGACGCATCGTGTCGCGCGACAAGCAAGCCTACACCTACCTGCCTCGTTCGGTGGCAGCCGTGGCGCAAGGCGAGGAGATGCTCGATATATTCCGCAAGGCCGGCTTCAAGAACTGCCGTCTGCGTCGACTTACCTTCGGTGCTTGCACCATTTACATGGGCGAAAAGTAGTACTTGAGTCGATCGAGATAACCGAGATTATATGACAAAAAACTCCACCCGTCGGGTGGAGTTTTTTGTTCTATCGCAAGAGTTATTATAACTTGCTAATGGTCTCATCTAGCCATTGCATCTTGAGGTTATAGGCCTCTATCATGCGCGTTACGGCCTCGCTGTAGGGCATGGTTTCGTCGCCGTTGATGCGCTCGCTGATAGGCCACATTTCGATATTGATGTTGTTCGATAC
>CAJGDT010000224.1 GCA_904502265.1 uncultured Barnesiella sp.
CGTAGTAGAGGGTACAGCTCTCAGTCCCCAATTCAGCCACATCTTCTCAGGTGGTTACGCTTCGGGTTACTACAGCTACAAGTGGGCTGAGGTACTTGATGCCGATGCTTTCGCTGCATTCAAGGAGAAAGGTATCTACGACCAAGAGACTGCTCGTTCATTCCGCGAAAACGTACTCTCACGTGGTGGTACAGAGAACCCCATGGAGCTCTACAAACGCTTCCGTGGTCATGAGCCCTCAATCGACGCCCTCATGCGTCGCGATGGTATCGTGAAATAATAAGCAGTGTACAACACTATATACAACAAAGGTTGCATCCCACAAGGTGCAACCTTTGTTTGTTGTAAAAGATGGCGAAATGTTCTGTAGTATAGTTGATTATAAACAAAAAAACGATATGCCTATTTATGACATATCGCTTTGGCTTGATAGTACACCCATGGGGAGTCGAACCCCAATCGTCGGAACCGGAATCCGGTATTCTATCCATTGAACTATGGGTGCATGGTGTATTGTGCACTTGTGTGTATAGTGTTGCAAAAGTACTAATTATTTTGTAGCTTTGCAAGTGTGTGTGCCTCATTGTTCTATATTCGATGTTGCAGAACACATAGATTGATATAGAAATTATTTGCCTTATAATATGGATGTTCGCATAGAAAAGAGTTGGAAGGATAGGTTGCAAGAAGAGTTTGATAAGCCTTATTTTGCCAATCTTACCCAGTTTGTGCGTAGTGAATATGCCTCGGGTACGGTTTATCCTCCCGGAGGTGAAATGTTTGCCGCCTTTGATGCTTGCCCTTTTGAGCAAGTGCGGGTGGTGATATTGGGTCAAGATCCTTATCATGAGCCGGGGCAAGCGCATGGCTTGTGCTTCTCGGTAAACGATGGCGTGCAGTTTCCGCCCTCGTTGGTCAATATATTCAAAGAGATTGAGAGTGACTTGGGTAAGCCTATTCCGCGTAGTGGCAACCTTATGCGTTGGGCTCAACAAGGAGTATTGTTGCTCAATGCCACGCTCACGGTGCGGGCGCATCAAGCAGGATCGCATCAGAATAAGGGCTGGGAGACGTTTACCGATGCTGTTATTCGCCGCTTGGCTACCGAGCGCGAGCATGTAGTATTTATCTTGTGGGGCTCGTATGCACAACGCAAGGGTGCTTTTATCGACCGCAATCGTCATTGTGTGTTGCAGTCGCCTCACCCCTCGCCACTCTCGGCCTATCGTGGATTTTTTGGTAATAAACACTTCAGTTGTGCCAACGAATATTTGGCGCAACATGGATACAAACCTATTGATTGGTAGTGAATTATGGAAAAAAGAGAATTGAATATAGATGTAGAGGCTCGAGCTGCGCGTGCACGTGAGGCCTTTGAGCAGGGTTATAACTGTTCGCAAGCCGTAGTGGTGGCTTATGCCGATGTATTAGGACAAGATGCCGATGTGTTGGCTTCGCTGGTGCAACCGCTTGGTGGTGGTATGGGACGCCTTCGTGAGGTGTGCGGTGCGGTGAGTGGCATGTTTATGGTGAGCAGTGCGGCTTATCAAGGTGCTCCTAATACCGACCGTGATGCCCGTGCTCGAATATACGCAGGTGTGCAGAAGTTGGCTGAACGCTACCGTGGCGAATGTGGCAGTATCGTGTGTCGCGAACTCTTGGGCTTGAAGCAACAGAGTGATGCGCCTGTGCCCGAGGAGCGTACTCCCGAGTATTACAAGCGTCGCCCTTGTTCGGAGTATGTTGCCCTTGCCGCTCGTATGGTGGGTGAGTACCTCAATGCCGAGGATTGATATTTATATGTAACTATAAACAAGGGCGCATCACGATGCGCCCTTGTTGTCTTTTTATAGCTGTGCGATAAGTTTACTTTTTCTTCTCAATCCACTCTTGTGCAGCGGTGTGGCCTTGTTCGGCTGCTTGGGTATACCAATGTGTAGCCTCGTCGATGTCGGCTTCGCAGCCCAAGCCATTCTCGCACAGTATGGCTGTGATGTATTGCGATTCGGCATCGCCGTTTTGTGCAGCTTTCTTGAAGCATTGTGCAGCCAGTTCGGTATTCTCCTCTACGCCCACACCATTGAGGTGGCAGTATCCCATGTTATAGAGGGCATCGGTGTGACCTTGGCGGGCAGCCTTTTGGTAGTATGCAGCCTCTTCTTCAAAGTTTTGCTCTACGCCATGACCATTGTGGTAGCATCGTGCCATGTAGTATTGAGCATCGGCAAAGCCTTGCTCGGCGCTCTTCTCAAACCACTCAACGGCTTTGGCATATTCGCCATTGTTGTATAGCTCAGTGCCTATAATGGTTTGAGCTTTGGGATGTCCCTTCTCGGCGGCAAGAAGATAGTGCTTTTGAGCCTCCTCGGCATTGGTGGGCACACCCCATCCGTTTTCGTGATACATACCTATCTGGTACATCGCGTCGGGGTCGTCTTGTTTGGCGGCAAGTTCCATCCAACGCAAACTCTCGGCGTAGTTCTGTTTTACGCCTATACCTTGTTGGTAGAATAGTGCTATGTTGAAGATGGCTGTTACATCGCCCTGTTTGGCTGCTTTGAGCCACCAACGGGCAGCCTCGGCGTTATCGGCCTTTACACCTGTGCCATTGTTGTAGCACACGCCTAGGTTGTACTGTGCATCAACGTTGCCCAGTTCGGCAGCCTCTTTCCACACCTTTATGGCAGCGGCATAGTCCTTCTTGGCGCCTTTATCGCCGCTTATATATGATTCGCCCATGCGCAACAGCGCTTC
>CAJGDT010000225.1 GCA_904502265.1 uncultured Barnesiella sp.
ATCAATTTTTTCCATAATAATACCGTTTTTATTTTGTTTTTTACTAATTGTCACATTTATTTGTAATAATGATTTAGCAAAACTAAAAATAAAATTTGATAATGTAAAACTTTTGGTCGTATTTTTATTGTTTTGTAGTAAAAAAGTTTGTCGACGGCCTTCTGTTTGTTTGTAAAGCTATATTCTGCCTGTTTGCCTATATGTAAATTATTTTTTAGAAAAGAAAAAAGGCTGCTAATAATAGCAGCCGTTGTATAATATTGTAAGTAATTTGCTAATTACTTAGCCAAACCGAATGTTTCAACCTCAAATACGAGAGTTGAGTTTGAAGGCATATCGGCACCTCTACCACGCACGCCATAAGCGAGATCCGAGGGGATGTAAAGGATAAACTTAGCACCGGGCGACATCAATTGAAGACCTTCGCCGAAACCGGGAACCATTTGTGAAGCAACGAATTTAACGTTGTTGCCTTGGTCGAAGATTGTGTCGTTTACGAACTTACCTACGTAGTTCAATTCGATACGATCGTTGGCCTTGAAAGTCTTACCATTACCCTCTTTTACAACTTTGTAGAGAAGACCCGAAGCAGTCTTTTGTACACCCTCTTCTTGCTCTTTAGCAGCGAGGAAGGCCATACCGGCCTCAAGGTTGGCAATAGCCTCAGGTGTGTTGGCAATAGAGTCGAGTTCAGCTTGCTCTTTGGCTTCACGTGCTGCGGCTACGATGCTGTCGCATATAGCGTTTACATTTTCCTTTTCGATAGATAATGTTGTGTCGCCACGCAATACTTGTGCATAGGCTGCGATGAATGCGTTGAAGTCGAGTTCGAGACCAAATTGCTCTGACATTTGATCGAAGCTTTTCTTCATTTGTACACCATCGTTCAAGCCTTTATAGTAAGAGTTTTGCTCCTCGTTTGATTTGGCAGCCTCTTTGATACCCTTCAAGTATTGGTTGATGTCGAGTTCGTTCAAGTCGGGGTATACGCCCATAGCCTTAGCCTCGGCCAAGCGTGAGCCTTGCATTACACCGATACCATAGCTGAGTGTGTCGGCAGCGTTGTCAAGTTTTGCTGCACTGTGGCTACCGCATGAGCACACATTCATCATGAATGCAGCACCCAATACAAATACAAAAAATTTCTTCATCTCTTATACTGTGTTATTAGATTACTTTAATCAATTCTACTTCGAAAATGAGTGTTGCGTGGGGAGGAATAGGACCTGCACCTTGTGCTCCGTAACCCAACTTTGAGGGGATGTAGAGTTTCCAACGTGAACCCTCGTTCATCAATTGAAGAGCCTCTACCCATCCGGGTATTACTTGGTTTACACCGAATACAGCAGGAGTACCGCGTTGTACCGAGCTGTCGAATACCATACCGTCGATGAGTGTACCGTGGTAGTGGCATTGTACCTTGTCGGTAGCCTTGGGTTGACGACCCTCGCCTGTAGCGAGTGCTTCGTATTGCAATCCGCTGGGGAGTGTTATCACGCCTTCGCGCTTAGCGTTCTCGGCCAAGAAATCCTCACCGGCCTTCAAGTTTGCCTCGGCTGCTTTCTCTGCCTCTGCTTGCAATTGCGAGAGGAACTCGTTAATGATTTGTTTTGCCTCGTCGATGCTGATAGCAGGCTCTTTAGCCTCCAATACACAACGTACACCTTCGGCAAAATCTTCTACGTTCAACTTGTTAATGCCCGATGCGAGGTAGCTGTAACCTACGTTCAAGCCAAGTGAGTAACTCAATTTATCCATAATCGTTTTTTATTTATTTGTTATATAATTCTTTCTATGAAACAGACACTCTGTTTTTGCGACTGCAAAGATATACTCTTTCGTTTACAATAGCTTACATTGATAAGTTAAAAATAACATAAAAATAACATTCGGCTACTGTTCAATCAATTATTTTTTCGATATTTACACCACTTACATCACTATAGAACAACTGTTGCTTGTGTTCAGTTGTATATAGTAGTTATTATCAGTAACTATAGTGCTATGGGAAAGAAAAAATTGGTGATACTCACCGGTGCAGGAATGAGTGCCGAGAGTGGTATATCGACCTTCCGCGACAGTGGTGGTCTGTGGGAAAAATACAATGTCGAGGATGTGGCCTCGATCGAGGGTTGGCATCGCAATCCGGCCCTGGTTCAAGAGTTCTACAATGCGCGTCGCAAGCAATTGATTACTACCACACCCAATGCCGGACACACCGGCTTGGTGGCACTCGAGGAGGACTATGACGTGCACATCATTACGCAGAATGTCGACAACCTGCACGAGCGTGCCGGTAGTAGCAACGTGCTGCACCTGCATGGCGAGTTGATGAAAGTGCGCTCAACACGTGTCGAGAGTCGCATCTACGAGCTCCCGGCCGACAACTGCGAGATAACCATGGAGTCGCGCGACGAGCATGGCGACACCATGCGCCCACACATCGTATTCTTTGGCGAGGCAGTACCCATGATCGAGCCGGCCATCGAGCTCACCGAGCAAGCCGATATATTTGTCGTTATAGGCACATCGCTCAACGTATATCCCGCCGCCGGACTCCTGCACTACGTGCGCCGAGGTACACCCATCTACCTCATCGACCCCAAGCCCGTCAAGGCCCCCGAAGGCATGAACATACGCTACATCGCCAAAGGCGCCTCACAAGGCGTCGCCGAACTCACCGAGTTGCTTAGGAAGTAAAAAAGTTAACTTGACAAAATTATGGAAACGGAAAACAA
>CAJGDT010000226.1 GCA_904502265.1 uncultured Barnesiella sp.
AAACTTATCGAACGACTCATCGCTATGGCGCAACTTGCAATACTCCTCATATATCGTAAACAGCAACTCGATCTTATCTACCGGCTGTATCTGCGCCAGGTCTGACATGAGTGAGTTTATTGTGAGTATTGTTGGCGAAAACAGTGATCGCTCACCGGCCTCTTGTGCCAAATAATGTTGAAAGAACTTGCCACTGCGACGGTTGGGAAACACAAACGCGATATGCGACAAACTACCTCCTTCGTTGCGATAGAATGTTCGGGCTATGTGTTGTAGGAAAGGTGTCATTACAATATCAGTTTAACAGCTACCATGGTAGCAACAAGCAACAAAGTGAAAACGAGCAAATTCATCGCAGTACGGCCCAATATAGGATTGAGGGCACTGCCGGTGCGCTGTGTGAGCATAGCGTATGTCTTGATGTGCAAATACAGATATATCAACGGTACAAAAAATGCCATATATGATGCACTGAGCCATATATGATAGGTACATGCTACGGCTATAAATCCATTGAGCATATACCATATAGAGGCAAATCGACGACCAAAGAGCACAACTGTCGTGCGCTTATTGGCTGCCGCATCCTCCTCCATATCGCGATAGTTATTGACCAGCAAGATATTGATAGCCAATACACCTTGTGCTACCGAGGCCAAGAATACCGGCATGGTAAACGCTCCCGCTTGCACATAATAGGTAAAATTGACAGCAATGAGTCCGAAGAATATAAATACCGTAACATCGCCCAGTCCATAACGCGACAAGGGGAATGGTCCGGCCGAATAAGCCATGGCAAAAACAGCTATAATGGCTCCAACAGGTATCAATTGCCATCCTCCATAGGCTACCAATCCCAGACCCACACAACAAGCTGCCACAAGCACAACCAAGGTGGCTGTCAGCATAGCTCGCGGTGAAATAAGTCCCGACACGACAGCACGTTGCGGACCCACGCGGTCGGGGCTATCGCCTCCCTTTTTATAATCAAAATAGTCATTAGCCATATTAGAGGCTATTTGTGCCAATATTGCAAACATGAGGCATAATATCGCAGCACCCCACACCAATACGCCATCGTACCAAGCATAGGCTGTTGCAGCCACAACAGGTGCTGCCGATGCCGGAAGTGTGCGCGGACGGGTAGCTTCGATCCAGGCTTTACGAGTTTCGGGTTTCATGGTATATATTCTCACTATTTTAATATAATTCTACAACAAATCGCAAATCGGCATGCATAGCCATTGAGGCCACAACCCACGACTTGCCATTGCTCACCTTTACGACCGACACAGCATCGCATATATAATAGCGTGTATCATTATTTCCATCACCAATGGCCACTACACCACCTTCGTAGTCACCTTTGACCGCAAAATTGGTGGGAGCAGATAGACGGCAAAAATGACCACTCTCAACAAAACAGTAACCATAGGTAGTGATACCGGGCGAGTAATAACCCGCAACGTCGGTATCTTTTTCGCATGTCACCTGCAAGCCATCGGTTTTCTCCACATATATAGTCTCATCTTTCCAGTTTTCTACACGAAGGTCGGAGAATACCTGGAAGTCCTTCTGTGCCGGACTCTTCTCAATTGTTATGGTACATGTAGCTTGTTCGCCACTCTCCGCCGTAACGGTTAGTATGCATGTGCCCAACTTGATAGCCTTTACACGAATGTAGTTGCCATCTTGGGTGCATATTGCATTGCTATTATTAGTCTCTATCATGTAATTACCACCGGCTATTACCTCTATCAGTTCGGTAGCATTTTCTCTCAATGTAAGTTCGCTACCACAATCAATAGCAAACTTGTCGTACGTGTTTTCAGGCTGACATGCCGCAAAAAGCATTGTCAACATCATAAGTACATATGGGGCAATATTGTTTCGTATCATCTGCATCGTTCTATCTTTTATTCATAAATAGTTACTCTCACATCGCCTTGCATACGATCATTCTTAAACGAAATCTTGTGACGGCCAAGGCTCATTGTTGAGGGCGAGAAGATGTTGCCGGTAATAGGTTTGTCATCAATATACCATGTTACTGGCTCGGTATAGTTTTGAAGTGTGAGTAACACATCCTCCTCATTTCGTCCGTATTGGCTCTTCAAGCCATCTATCATAACAAAATTGGGTAATTCTGGCATACATGCACCTTGCAACGTAACCTCAACAAAATCAGGCAAGTCTTTGCAAGCAATTTCTAATGTTGTGATGTGCAAGCCTTTCGACTGAGGATGATAGATAATATCAATAGTAGCACCATCCTCACTTGTTACATCCGATGCTGAAACCGACTCTGGGTTGACATCGAAATGCTCGGTATCATCAACACGGAAATAGAGTGGCGATGTGATATTGCGACCTTTTATTTTATACTGCAAGGTAACAACCTCATTACCTACTACACCGTTAAAATTGATTACATCACCTCTCTTTGCACTGATTGTCGGAGCTGCAACTGCACCACCGTCGAAGTTGAAAGCATACTCGGTAGAGTCCCCCCATATATACTCGGCCACTTGCGGATAGTCGATAAACGGATTGCGGTTGTACTGAAAGCTGTATACGGCATTGTTGCGGTTAAGTTCCTTTTCGCTCACGGGGTCCTGACGGTGCCACTTGAGCAACAACTCCTGCGAGTAGCTGTTGAGCGTAGGATAACTACCGGTTATAAACATATTGGTACCTGACGAGCGCCAAGTATAGTC
>CAJGDT010000227.1 GCA_904502265.1 uncultured Barnesiella sp.
AGTATCGACCGCGACTTTGGTCTGTTTGCTGAGTTTCACAACAAGATAGGCAAGCAATTTCACTATGCCATCAAGGGATCAATCACTACCGGCGAGGGTCGCAACTATGCCGTGTCGCAAAAGAGCGGACTTGCCTACACAGCGCGTGTGGAGCTATATCCGTTGGGCAAGTTTGCCTCACGTGGCGAGGTGAGCGAGGGTTGCTATGTGCGCGAGGAGTCGCCCAAACTTGCCATTGGCGGTGCTTACAGCTACAACGACAAGGCCTGCCGTGTGCAAGGTCAGAGAGGGGCTTTGCTGAAGGATAACGACCGACGTTCGCTACAATCGTGGTTTGCCGACCTTATCTTCAAATATCAAGGCTTCGCCTTCTATACCGACGTGATGGGTCGCATGTGTGCCAATCCTACCATAACCGACAGTGATGGCGAAGTAGCACGACACATCTACACCGGCTGGGGTGTGAATGTACAGGCCAGCTACACCTTCAAGTACGATTGGGAAGTAGGACTCCGCCACTCGACCCTATTGCCCGACAGCGAAACTGCAGCGTACGAGGGCTACAAAACCGAAAACCAAGCTACCGTAGTACTCACCAAGTACTTTATAGGCCACAACCTCAAGATACATGCCGACCTCTCGTACAACTATGCAACGAGTGCATCGGCCGACTATCTGAGCAACAACCGTTGGCAAGCATTGCTCTCGGTCGATGTGGGTATTTAATCCACAATAGAGACTCATGACACACATATTTGTTGCGTTAGTCGTTTTTTTTTTATAACTTTGTTTTCTCAATCATGTTATAAAGAGAAATAACCCATTAAACACAAATATGTATGTTGAACAAAATTAATCAAACAGCTGCTTACCTCAAGACAATGGTAAGCTATCGCCCCGAGACCGGTATTATTTTAGGTACAGGCCTTGGTCATCTTGCTGACGAAATAACTGAGAAAATAGAGATACCTTACGAGCAAATCCCCCACTTCCCTCTATCGACTGTAGAAGGTCACAGTGGTAAGCTCATCTTTGGCAAACTGGGCGGTAAGGAGGTACTTGCTATGCAAGGTCGCTTCCACTACTACGAAGGCTACGACATGAAGCAAGTGACTTTCCCCGTTCGCGTGTTCAAAGCCATGGGAGTTAAGACACTCTTCGTATCGAATGCTGCCGGTGGTATGAACCCCGACTTCAAAGTAGGCGACATCATGATTATTACCGACCACATAAACCTCTTCCCCGAGCACCCCCTGCGTGGCAAAAACCACGAGGAGTTGGGCACTCGTTTCCCCGACATGAGTGAGGCATACTCACCTCGCCTCATTGCCAAAGCCAATGAGATTGCTGAGCGTTTAGGTATTAAGGTGCAACATGGTGTGTATGTGGGTACATCGGGTCCTACATTTGAAACTCCTGCCGAGTACCGCTATTTCCGTCGCATAGGTGGCGATGCTGTGGGCATGAGTACTGTTCCCGAAGTTATTGTTGCTCGCCATGGCGACATGGAGGTGTTTGCCATATCGGTTATCACCGACCTCGGTGTTGAAGGTATTGTCGAGAAATGCTCACATGAGGATGTGCAAAAGGCTGCCAATGCGGCTCAACCCCTCATGACCCGTATCATGCAAGAACTTGTAACTGAGTGTTAAACAATGGAAGAGAACAAAAGAACCGAAATATCTACGCTGGGTGAGTTTGGCTTGATTGAACGCCTCACTGCCGAGATGCCTCTTGTCAACGAATCGTCGTGCAAGGGTGTAGGCGATGATGCTGCCGTGTTGCACTACGGCGAAAAAGAGACACTTGTAACTACAGACTTATTGCTCGAAGGTGTACACTTCGACCTCACCTATGTTCCCTTGGCACACTTGGGCTACAAGGCAGCGGTGGTGAACTTCTCGGACATATACGCCATGAACGGTACTCCTAAGCAAATAACTGTGTCGTTGGGTGTATCGAAGCGTTTCTCGGTAGAAGATATGGAGCAACTCTACGCCGGCATACGCATGGCTTGTGCCAACTATAACGTTGACATCGTTGGTGGCGACACTACCTCGTCGATGACAGGACTCACCATAAGCATTACTTGTATAGGCGAAGCCGATAAAGAGAAGATTGTGTATCGCAATGGCGCTCAAGAAAACGACCTTGTATGCGTAAGTGGCGACCTGGGTGCTGCATACATGGGGTTGCAACTACTCGAGCGTGAGAAGGTGGCCTTTGCCGGACAGACCGACTTCACCCCCGAGTTTGGCGGTAAAGAATACCTCTTGGAGCGCCAACTCAAGCCCGAGGCTCGTCGCGATATTGTCGCATCGCTTGCACAAGCCGGTATCGTACCTACTGCCATGATGGATATTTCGGACGGTCTTTCATCGGAATTGCTTCACATCTGCAAGCAGAGCAATGTGGGTTGTCGCGTGTACGAAGAGCGCATACCTATCGACTACCAAACAGCTATCATGGCCGAGGAGCTGAATATGAACCTCGTTACAGCTGCGCTGAATGGTGGTGAGGATTACGAGTTACTCTTTACCGTACCCCTATCGATGCACGATGCTGTAAGCGCCATACCCGGTGTGAAGGTTATAGGACACATGACAGCGCCTTCGTTGGGTAGCTATCTGATAGCACGCGACGGATCGGAGATACAATTGCGCGCCCAAGGTTGGAACCCCCTGAGCGAGTAATAGCCCTTATATATTCG
>CAJGDT010000228.1 GCA_904502265.1 uncultured Barnesiella sp.
TACAACTGCAAATTCTTCAGAATCGTCAGTGAACAACATGTAAGCAACCTCGCTTACGGGAACATAGTACTCATTGTCAGCTACAAGGTGCCATGCATCTTGTGCAAACATACGACCTGCGCACATCATTACAACTGCGCACAACAAAAGTAATTTTTTTGTCATAGTTTTTTAAGGTATAAGTTAGTAAATAAAAATTGTTCTTTATTTTTTCAATTTGCAAATGTACAACAAGAATTTGTGAAATAATAACAATTTAGTGTTTTATTGAACTTGTTTTATGTTTTTTTGCATTGGAATAAAGTTTGTTCTACACTATTTTCGGCCTTGCATACTCAGTTTATTACACATTGTGTATAAAAATAGAGGTTGCACTTTAGGTGCAACCTCTAAATATGTTAGATGTGCAAATATATTATTTACGCACCATTTCAGTTCTTTTGCCTATTTTCAAGGGTGTACCTTGACCAATTATTGAGGCTTTCTTGCTTACCTCGGCTTTTACACGCATCGGAGCTCCGTTGGCATCGATTTTCTCAATAGCCATGTTGTTTACGTAGGCATATAGATATGCTTGATTTTCAAAGATGTACCAAAGAACACCTTGATCACCGGCAAATTGGAGCAAATTCTCTTCTTCTGCTATGAAAGCGGCATAAGATACGTTGTTATCGGCCAAATCACCCAAAAGAATATCTACCTTATATTGGTTGCCTTCTTCGTCAGGAAGAAGTACCGAACCAATGGGGCAAAGGCCGTTTTGCTTATCGACCATGCACATTACCTCGAAGAGACCATATTGGTCGGTCATTGAATAGCTGAAAGCGGGCATGTCGTAGGCTTGACCACCATCATCAAAGAAGCCAATGTCGCTGAGGAAACCCGAAATTTCCCAGTTGCGAGCAGTTACACCTGCAGCTTGCTCGCCAAACAACTCTGTGAGGTCGAATGCATCGCCGGCACTGAATGATACACCTGAAGCGAGGTCTACGAAGTCGGTCTCTGAACTTTGTACTTGGAAGTACCAGCCATAATTACCGGGAGTAACAAATGTGAACCCTTCTTGTACTTCGGGGGTAGCTCTTGTTATTTTCTCAATATCAACAAGGGGGTATGCCTCGCCACGGTCGGCTTCATATATAATGCCCAACAATGCTTGATACCACCATTCGTCACCGATAGCGTTACCTACACCTACAATGTGGTCGATTAAGATACCTTCTTCGGTAATTGTTGCTTCGATAGGTTCTGTAGTATTGACGTTCTCGAAGTCGGTTGTTGAACCAACAATCATTCGAAAATCGGGCTCTTCATATAAGATTTGACCCATGGGAATAGAGAGAGTAGCGGCATCCTCGTCATAAATTGCATAAATAGGGTTGATATATTCCTCGGGGAGACCTCCAAATTGGCAGAAGGGATAAATCCACACTTTGTTGGCATCGGTTTCATCTACGGTAATGGTTACAGTCCATTGCTCTCTGCTGTAGTCGATAGCGCTTTCGGCATAAGCTTTGTAAACACCGGCTACGCCTTCAGTGCGGTATTTCTCTTTGGTTGTTACGCACATGTCGCCTTCAACGAGATTGAAGTAGAGTTGTGAGGCCTTAACACGAGTGGGGCTTGAAACGCCCTTATTGTAGATGTATACATAGGGGTCGTTTTCGATTTTTCCGGTCTTGGTGAATGTAATATAGAAGAGACCTTGGTACCACCAGTTGCCATTGAGAATGTCGCCAATACCAAACACCTCGTTTTCAGCAAAAGTGAGAGTCAAGCCACTTGCGCTATTATTGATACTGATGGTAACATTACCTGTAGTATTTTTGTTTTGACCATCGGTTGAGGTTGCGGTAATGAGTTTATATTGACCGCTCACCTCTTCAATCACCTGACCAAGGGGCATGGTGAGAGTACCTTGGGCTGCATCGAATGTAGCATAGATGGGTTTGAGGTCTTCGGCTGTGGCGCCCTCAATCATACAGATGGGGTGAATCCATACTTTGTTCTCGTTGTCAGCATCGGCTGTGATAGTAAGTGTCCAAGTTTCTTGGCTCTCGTCAAATGCGCTGTAAGCCGATGCGCTGTATGTTCCTAAAAGGTCATTTACGGTAATGTCGGCAGCAGTAGCCTTACGCATCATTTTGCGCTCAATGCCATTTTTGTTCTTGAATGCTTTGATGGGTTGTTGCGCCTGCATGGGCAACATCAAGCCAACAGCTATTGCGATAAGTGTAAGTATTCTTTTCATGATGGATTATTTTTTGATGAATTTAACAGTAGTTTGGTTTACTTGCAACATGTAAATACCGGCAGCGAGGTTCGAAACGTCGATGCGGCCATTGTTGGGAGTGAGAGTAGCTTCGATAAGCAAAGCACCATCAAGACCCATTACGCGCACTTGAGCAGCCTCGCGAAGGCCTTGCAAGCGGAGCTCGTTTGCTACAGGGTTGGGGAAGAGTTTCACAGCAAGACGCTCGGCATCTACACCCTCTACCGACTCGGGAACTGATTGGCTGAAGGTAACTTCGCTGATACCTGTCATCATTCCACCATCGGTTTTTACAACTGCAAATTCTTCAGAATCGTCAGTGAACAACATGTAAGCAACCTCGCTTACGGGAACATAGTACTCATTGTCAGCTACAAGGTGCCATGCATCTTGTGCAAA
>CAJGDT010000229.1 GCA_904502265.1 uncultured Barnesiella sp.
CCACAACTTTACATCCTTGGGCATGCGCACCTCCACAGCCGAGTTGTTGACACTACTACCTTGCGCCACCAACTTACCTTGGTCATACACCTTTACTTCGGCAACGATATCGGGACAAGCGACCGACTTAGATACATCGACAGTCAACACATTGGTATCAATATCGGGCAAAGTGCGCAAGTTGGCTATATAGGTTTCGGCTACAGGTTCGAGCCACACAGTTTGCCATATACCACTCACCGGCGTGTACCATATACCACCGGGATTGCTCACCTGCTTGCCACGAGGCTGATAGCCCTTGTCAGTAGTATCAACAACGCGCACTTCGAGGTTATTTTCGCCCTTGCGCAACGCAGCCGTAATATCAAACGAAAATGGTGTATAGCCACCTGTGTGACGACCCACCTTTACGCCATTTACCCATACATCGGCTTGCCAATCGACAGCACCGAAATGCAACAGTACACGACGCGAGCGCCACGACGCAGGGAGCGTAAAAGTGCGTTGATACCACAAGGCATCATTCTCACTCAAGCGACGCTCCACGCCCGACAACTGCGATTCGATAGCAAAGGGAACCAATATTTCACCTTCGTACTGCGAGGGAGTAGCACTCTGCAACGAAGTCACTGCATAGTTCCACTCACCATTGAGGTTTATCCACTCACCACGCTCCATGATAGGACGCGGATATACGTTCCACACATTCTCTTTATCGAGATTTTCGCCCCACGAAGTCATAATACGCGACGACTCCTGAGCCACAATACCCCCGGCAAGCATCAAGCCCACCACAAGGCACAACAATTGTTTGATATTCATATTTTGATTTTTATTTATATTCTTTTCACAAAGATAATGAAAACAAGAGTAGAAATGTAAACATCTCTACTTTATTTTGTTGCAGAAAACGAGGAAATGCGATAGCATGAAAAAGGCCGCACCATTTACATGGCACGGCCTACTATAATAGTATGATTCAAGCCCAATCAGGGTTGTACGTTGTCGTTGGTGAGTGTCTTGCCTTCATATTCACCGGTGAGGGTGTTGAGGAAGGCTACAATGAGGTCTTCTTCGGGGTCGGTAAGTTCTACACCCGATTGGTATGTACCCATCTTGCACACAGCCTCTTTGAGCGATGCTTGT
Organism: uncultured Barnesiella sp.; assembly: GCA_904502265.1. Lineage (GTDB taxonomy): Bacteria > Bacteroidota > Bacteroidia > Bacteroidales > Barnesiellaceae_A > Barnesiella_A. The sequence continues at coordinate 1,147 of CAJGDT010000229.1, forward strand.
GAGCCATCGTGATAGTAAGGCCATGTAAGAGCCACGTTGCGCAATGAGGGTACTTTGAAGCGATGACGGTCGCGCTCGTCTTGTGTCTCTTTGTAACGACCGTTATCCTCTACAGTAAGTTCCCAACCGCGGTCGGCAAAATAGTGCTTGCGCAAGCCCATCAACTCATACGACTCACCACCGAGGTTGACACCTACGTGACAAGTGGCACAGTTGTATTTCTTGAACAACTCATAGCCATCCTCCTCGGCATCTGTTATGGCATCGTCATTGCCACGGAGATATTGGTCGAAGCGCGAATTGGGGGTAATGAGTGTCATCTCGAATTGCTCGATAGCGTCGGTAATAGTGGCTTGCGACCAGCCTTCGGGATATACCTCGGCAAACGCGCGAGTAAGCTCCTTGTCGGCAGCAAGTTTGGCAATAATCTCGTCGAACGATGTTGAAGCCATCTCGATGGGATTTAGAGGAGGACCGGCAGCTTGGTCGGCCAATGTGGCTGCACGACCATCCCAGAATTGTACAAAGTTATATACGGCGTTGTATACGGTAGGTGCATTGACACCACCCAACTGACCTTGCACACCCTCCGAGTATTGTTTGTTATCGACACCGGCAGTATTGAGGCCGTGACAGCTTGCGCACGATACGGTATTGTCGACCGAAAGGCGTACATCATGGTAGAGAATACGACCCAACTCGGCCTTGCGGGCGTCGGCATTATGAGTGAGAGGTATGGGGCGAATAGGTTCACCGGCACGGTCGTCGGTAAGACCATCGGCATAGTATTGAGTGCGATAGTCGCGTGCCCAGTCCTCAATGATGTCGGCCTTTTCATCGGTAATCTGGCTACCCCAATGCAATGCATAGTACTTCATAGGGGGCATTGTACCATCTTCAGCCACTTTCTCGACCTTGGCTACATCGACAGGTTTGAGGGGTTGATCGGCCAAGAGAGCATCCATAAAGGGTTGCATGTCGAACATGCGATAGCCCTCGGCAACGTCGGCCTTTACCATGTCGCCAACTACAGGCACATTGGCATAGAAGGGCAATGCAGCATTGGCACTGTGGCAAGTCAAGCAATCGCCTTTAATAAAGATAGAAGCGACTTTTGCTCTATCGGAATAGTCAATTCCCGAAGGAGCTTTCACACTGATGCGATAGATGAAAAATAACGCAACTACAAGCACCAATGCTCCGATAATTAATTTCTTTTTCATAGTCGTGTGTATTTGATGTGTTAAACGTATTATCTGTTATAAATATGTACACTTTCGGTTGCTGAGGGTAGGTAATTTACTCCATACCAACACATCTGCAATGCCAAAAAAGCGATTATCAGTATAGCTCCACTGAGTCGGCGGTCGGTTTTGCCCATCATGCGCAAGTGCACCGACAACATATAGAGCATCCATGTTGCTGCTGCCCACGACTCCTTGGCATCCCAACTCCAGTATTCGCCCCAGGCCTCCTTGGCCCACAATGCTCCGGTGAGCATACCTATGGTAAAGAA
>CAJGDT010000230.1 GCA_904502265.1 uncultured Barnesiella sp.
GCTGCTCAACTCTTTGCTGCTGCCAAGGAGAATGCTCAATGGCGCTATAAGAGCTACCTCCGTCAAGCTAACCAAAAGTGGGAGGAATAATTTAGTCGTACATTAAGAACTAAATAGCCCTGTGAGGCGCACTTCATTTGAGGTGCGCCTCATTTTATATATAATGCCATGTGTTGAAAATAATGTTGAAAACAATTCTTCTTTTCGCTTTTATTCTTGCGTCTAATTGTGTATCTTTGATGTAGGCATCGAAGATACTTGTGCTCACTGTGAAAATTATTCAAACAGACTTGATATTTTTCGCTCGCTTATGCGTATCTTTATTGCTCTAAAATAGAGAATAGGAAAACACGTTATACCCCCTTAAAATACGATATATGCAACTCCCTTTTGTTCACCTGCACGTTCACTCACAATTCTCAGTGCTCGACGGACAGGCCTCTATTCCGGCTCTTGTTGACAAGGCTGTGAAAGATGGTCAACCCGGTATGGCTCTTACCGACCATGGTAATATGTTTGGTATTAAAGAGTTCTTTAACTATGTAAAGAAGAAGAATGGTAAGACTAAGGATAACATCAAATCCTTGCAAAAGCGTCTTGCTTCGCTTGAGGAGGGCAAGGAGGAGGTAGAAGACCGCGAAAAGGCTATTGCCGATTGTCGTGCCGAACTTGAGGCCGAGGAGAAGAAGATATTCAAGCCTATATTGGGTTGTGAGGTGTATGTTGCACACACTTCTATGTCGCAACGCACTGACAAAGGTTGGCACCTTATTTTGTTGGCTAAGAACTTGAAGGGTTATAAGAACCTTATCAAGATTGTATCGAAGGGATGGACTGACGGATACTATTATCATCCGCGTACGGATAAGGAGCAGTTGGCTAAATATCACGAAGGACTTATTGTCTGCTCGGCATGCTTAGGTGGAGAGTTGCCACAAAAAATCATGAAAAACGATGTGGCTGCCGCAGAGGAGGCTGCTCAGTGGTTCAAGAGTATATGGGGGGACGACTACTATATCGAGTTGCAACGCCACAAGGCTACTGTGCCTCGAGCTGCACACGATGTCTACGATCGACAAAAGGAGGTGGAGGAGCACTTGATTGCCATAGCTCGTCGCAATGATATAAAATTGATATGTACCAACGACGTACACTTTGTCAATGAGGAGAATGCCGAGGCGCACGACCGCCTTATCTGCCTCAATACAGGCAAGGACTTGGACGACCCCAATCGTATGCTGTACAGTAAGCAGGAGTGGTTCAAGACACGCGAGGAGATGGAGGCTGTCTTTGGCGATATTCCCGAGGCGATGACCAATACGATTGAGATTGTAGATAAGGTGGAGTTTTACTCTATCGACCATGCTCCTATCATGCCTACATTTGCCATCCCCGAGGAGTTCGGTACCGAGGAGGGCTATCGCAAGCAGTTTACCGAGGAAGACCTCTTCAATGAGTTTACACGCAACGAGAATGGCGAGGTGGTGCTCAGTGAGGAGAAAGCCCGAGATAAGATAGAGAAACTGGGCGGATACGATAAGTTGTATCGTATAAAACTCGAAGCCGATTATTTGAAGAAATTGGCGTTTGATGGTGCTGCCAAACGCTACCCCATGCCCCTGTCGGACGAAATCATGGAGCGTATGACCTTCGAGTTGCACATCATGAAGACTATGGGTTTTCCGGGTTACTTCCTCATTGTGCAGGACTTTATCGCTGCCGCACGCAATATGGGTGTGTCGGTAGGACCGGGTCGTGGTTCGGCTGCCGGTTCGTGTGTGGCTTATTGCCTGGGTATTACGCAGATAGACCCTATCAAATACGACTTGCTGTTTGAGCGTTTCCTCAACCCCGATCGTATCTCATTGCCTGATATCGATATTGACTTTGACGATGATGGTCGCGGTCAAGTGCTCAACTGGGTAACAGAGAAGTATGGATACGAAAAGGTAGCACATATTATTACCTATGGTACAATGGCTACCAAGTTGGCTATTAAAGACGTAGCCCGTGTGCAGAAAGTGCCCATCCCCGAGAGTGATCGCTTGACTAAGCTAATCCCCGACCGTTTGCCCGAGGTTGATGGTAAGCCGTTGAAGATGAACTTGAAGAACTGTATCGCATCGGTAGCCGAGTTGCGTGAGGCATGTGATAGTTCCGACCAAAAGATAGCCGACACCATGCGTTATGCACAGATGCTCGAAGGTAACGTGCGCAACACAGGCGTGCATGCTTGTGGTGTTATTATCGGTCGTGATGATATTACCGACTGGGTTCCTGTAAGTACCGCCGATGATAAAACTACCGGCGAAAAGATGCTTGTAACCCAATACGAGGGTAGTGTTATCGAGGATACAGGTATGATTAAGATGGACTTCCTCGGACTCAAGACCCTCTCGATTATCAAGGAAGCCATAGAAAATATTCGCCTCCGTTCGGGTGAGGTGGTTGATATCGACAATATACCCATCGACGACCCCGCTACTTACAAGCTGTATTGCGAAGGTCGCACTACCGGTACATTCCAGTTTGAGTCGCCCGGTATGCAAAAGTACTTGCGTGAGTTACAACCCTCGACCTTCGAGGATTTGATAGCGATGAATGCCTTATATCGTCCGGGCCCGATGGATTACATTCCTGATTTCATCGACCGTA
>CAJGDT010000231.1 GCA_904502265.1 uncultured Barnesiella sp.
CAATAAGCCCGTTAGAGGTTTTTCTCAGATGTTGCAAGTGCTTTTATGGGCATTGGCTATCATCATTATGATAAGTATTATCGTCGATAAGTCGCCCGTAAATCTGCTTGCCGGTTTGGGTGCATCGGCAGCCGTATTGATGTTGGTGTTTCAAAATCTTCTGTTGGGCTTGGTAGCAGGAGTGCAACTCTCGGCCAACAAGATGTTGAATGTAGGCGACTGGGTTGTTGTGAAAGACAAAGGCATTGATGGCATGGTAGAGGAGATAACCCTTACTACCGTGAAGGTGCGTAATTGGGATTATACCATATCGACCATACAACCTCAAGCCCTCGTCAATGGCTCGTTTACCAACTGGGAGAATGTCTTTAAGTCGGGAGGTCGTCGTGTAGCCCGCATGCTCAACATCGATATCAACTCGATTCACTTCATGACCCCCGAGGAGATAGACCATTGGCGCGAAAATCCCCTTGTGAAAGAGTATATAGCCACTACCGAGCAACGCATAGCCCAGGCTCGCGAGGAGGGTGATGAATTTACGGCACAATCGTTGCGCATAACCAATCTCACCCTGTTCCGCCTCTATACACAGAACTATATACAGTCGTTGCCACACTGTCACAAAGATTTTGTGTCGATGGTGCGCCTCATGGAGCCCACACCTCAAGGCCAGCCCATGCAGGTGTACTTCTTTTCCAATGACACCGCTTGGGTACGTTACGAAGATATACAAGCACGTGTATTTGAGTACCTCTTCGCCATCGCCCCCGAGTTTGGCATCAAGATGTTCCAGCTACCTACCGGCCACGACATGCAACGAATGGCATAATAAAGCATTATCACCCTATACACATCCCTGCAACACACGTTGTGGGGATTTTTTGTCGGATACCAATAACGGTATAATGACTTATACGCGGTTTTACCAACCACTTTTTACCATTATACCATATTTCTACCTGTATAGTCATGGCTATCCACTTTGTTTCGGGACATAAGTAATACTATTTTTCAAATTTGCGGGACAAAAACAGTGTTTTATGGCCCGATTGGATGTTCTTTTTGTCCCGAATAATGATTGCAACTACCATATTTCGGCCACCAATAATGTAAAACACAAGAGGATGCCCTTTCGGGGCACCCTCTCGTAAATATTCATTTACTGGAGATATTTTTCTCTTACTACTTTACTTTGTTACCGGACGGATAGCAAAAATTTCGCTTCGATTCTCGTTGCCGATGCTTATACTCTCCTTGTTGATTGTCAAGCAGTGTGATTCATTGTCGCCCTGATACTTCGATGGTGTCGAAGACCAATATCGAGCAATTTTCTCATAGAACTTAATTGGGAAGAAGATATAGTTGCCGTTTATCTTGCTGATGACCTTGCATCCGGTTGCTCTACCCATTTGGGTATACTCCCAAGTGCAGTATTCCATCAACTCTTTAAACTCAGCTTCGGTAGGTATTCTCCAACCTTTGCCCCACGAGGCAGTTGCTGCGTCATAAGTGGCATTTCCTCCTATATCGCCCATCTTTTTGCCTTGAGCATCGTTCCATCCTACAAAATCTTCATGTGAGGGTGTGATTTTTGACCACTGATAGCATTTACCATAGTCTTCTGCCGATTTTGTACCAATATTGCAAGTAGCCCATTTGGTGCCCGACGGCAAGCCTAAGTCAACCCATTGATGACCGTTGGTTTCTCCTTGCGCCGGAATGACTGTCAAGGCATCGTTGTCAATAACCGCACGGATGCCGTAACCTGACGAGCGTTCGCCTATACCCATCTCGCCCAATGCTGCACCGTAATGGTATTGATGTGCACCATTCTTATACGAGTCTTTGTGGGGTGTTGATGTCCAATAGAGACCACATCCATTGGCCTCTTGATGCTCCGATCCCCATTCTTTCGAGCCGGTTGTGGGCAAGAAAAGGGTTCTTCCATTCAGCTCATTTGTAAACAGTTGTCCGTAACGACCATTTTGTTTTACATACCGAGGGAAGGGACAATATTCTACCAACTCGTCAAACTCCTCTTTGGTAGGCATTCGCCACCCCTTGCCCCACTTGGCTGTAGCTACATCATACGTGACATCGCCCGAGAAGTCGTCTATGTCCTTACCATGGGTCTTGCTGTTGTCGGGCATGTATGAGGTCTTGGTGGCCTTCTCGCCCCATGCGTATAGCCCTCCGGGCTGATGTGGTTGTGAGGCATCGATGTTGCATGTTGCCCATCGAGTGCCCGACGGAAGACCCAAATCGACCCATTCATGACCGTTGGTCTTGCCTGTAGCCGGTGCCATATCTTGTGCGGGGTTCTCAACAATCACAGGACGAACAATCTCACCGTGTTCCTCCAGTATCTTCAAGTGTCTTTCATTCGCATCGTCGAATGATTGACTATGATTGGATGTCGATTGCTCTTGAGGCTGCTCTTGAGGTTGTTGCTTACTTTTATCCTCCTTATTGAGCACCTTTTTTACCTCTTTTTCTACCTCCTTGGTTACTCGGTTTTCTACCTCATTCTTTATGGCCTTTCCCAATTTATTCAAGAAGCTTTGCGCAGGCGCATCTATTGCACTCATCGACAAGCACAAAGCAAGTGCTATCCAAAAATATCTTTTCATAACAGTATAA
>CAJGDT010000232.1 GCA_904502265.1 uncultured Barnesiella sp.
AGGTGATAATGTGACATTGGATGGTAAGGCCAACAACTCATTGTTTGGATGGCACTTTGTAGGCGATTGCTTCATGCTTAATGCCAAAGCTGATGGCACAAAAATTTATACCGATACCGACTTTGAAGTAGAGGTGTCGGACGACCGTAATACAATCACTATCAAGGCTCCTGCCGGTATGACCGAAGTATATCCTGGTATGTGCTATGAATACGAAGGTTTTGGATGGATGGCTCTCTACTATGGTACAAGCAACATCGTTTTGACTCGCAAATAATAGAATAAGAAAAACACAGAAAAATAACACTTAAAATATTATATCATGAAAAAGTTAGCGTTATTAGCACTTGCAACAATGACTTTCGGTCTATTTAGTTGCCAACCCGAAAATTTGGAAACCCCCGAAGAACAACCGCGTGTAGAGCTTGAGCTCAAAGCCACAGGTAACAACTCGGTAACATTTGAGGTTGAAACCGAGAATGCCAAATCGGCTCGTTATATGGTACTCGGTAATGAGGAGAATGCTCCCACTCTTGAGACTATTCTTGCTGAAGGTGCTGAAATTACACTCAATGAAGAAGGCGAAGCAGTAGTTGTGGCCGAAGGTCTTCAACCCGAAACAAGCTACAAGATTGTTGCAGCTGTGAAAAACGTAACCAAAACAGCCGGTTCGAATACACTCTATGTTCAAACATTGTCGCTTGCCGACCTTGTAGTATCTGCCGAAATTGTGCAAGTAGACCATGAGAAGATGAACTTCCGTGTGAACTCTGCCAATGCCGAGAAAATCTCTTACGTTGTGATGCTTGCATCAAAGGAGACTCCTTCAGTATCATACGTATTGCTCAATGGTGAGTCGGTAGAGGTGGGTACTAAAGAGTCTATAGAGGTTACCGGCTTGGAGTGCTCGTCGGCATATAAACTCATTGTTGCTGCCGAAGGTGCAGGTCAAACTACTATGGCCGAGCCTATTCCTTTCAATACGCTCGATGACCCCAACTTGGTAATCTCTCACGAATATACCCGTGCTCGCGGTATGAAATATGGTAGCTCTTGCTACATGATGTTCTCTTATGAGGATGCCAATGAAGCCGACAATTTCGCTTACAACGAGGAGACTTTATGTCTTGATTTTTATACCGATGCCAATAAAAGTTATCTCACTGAAGGTACTTATATTGTGAAGGAAGCCAACGATCCTGGTTGCATCAGTTCACTTCGTTACTCTACTTACGGCTACGATAATGGTATCCTTCTTAAGAGTGGCGAGGCTGTTGTAACAATCGACCCCGAAACCAAGGCTTACTCGTTTGCTATTGACCTTTTCCTCAAAGATGGTCGTCATTTGAAAGCATCTTACGTTGGTGATGTAGATGGTATGCCGGTTGTGGATGTTATTACAGTAAATACTAAGTTCAACTCAGCATCTGCTACAACTGCCGATAATGGAAAGAACTGGACATTGAATTTTGCCGACGCTGATGGAAACAAGGCTTCATTTAACCTTTGCAATGCCTTCCAAGCCTCTTACATTGTAAATAATTCTTATGTAATCAATACATCGACAGAGGGTGAGGAGGTCAATCCTGATGTGGTCGCTCCCGGCCAATTTGATGCTGCTACATCTACATTTACCATAGCCGGCCAAGAGGCTGCTCAATTCCTCACCGGTACCCTTCATTTGGATATAGACTGGGAAACTCAAAAATATATGATGACATTGTACGCTACATTGCCCGGTAATTATGTTGTAGAAGCTGAGTATCAGGGTGCTATAGAAGGCGTTTCGCTTGCGCCCTCTGACGATATTATCGATGTAATGCTCACCTCGGCTTCGGCTCGCGCATACGAGAGCAATACCAACTGGTATATCGAATTTGCACAAACTGACAATGGCGTTGAAAAATATCGTCTTGTATTGGATGTTTTCTGCCCCGCCTCTGAATATCTTCCCGCAGGTTATTATAAGATGAACGTAAGCGAAGATGGTCGTTACCTTGGAGGCGATGCAACCTCTTTGAGAGTTGCCGGCGAAGGTCAATATGCTGCTGTTGATGCCGGTGCTTCGGTAAGTATCGATATGGAGCAGAAGACTTATACTTTTGACATTTCGTTTAAGGTTCAAGATGGTCGCACATTTAAGCTTGCTTATGTAGGTGAAGTAGATGGTATGCCCATTGTGGAAACTCAAGAAGTGCCCGATGATATCGCGTGGACTACATTTGTAGCCAAGAAGTGGTATTCAGACAATTGGAATTTGACTGTAAAGAGTGCCGATGAGGCTTTTATAATGGATTTTGACCTCCGTACAGGCAATAGCGATGTCAACTATATCTCTTCAGGTGTGTATGTTATTGGTGAGTCGGGCCAGTACATCGATGCTAACTATAGCAAGTTTAATGGCAACTCTAAGGCCTTCAAAGATGCAACTTTGAATGTAACCTATAACGAAGCTGACAAGACCTACGACATTAGTTTTGATGTTACACTCCACGATGGTCGCAACTTTACAGGCTCATATAGTGGAGCCGTTCAAGGTTCTCCCGCCGAATAACAATATTTAAAAGA
>CAJGDT010000233.1 GCA_904502265.1 uncultured Barnesiella sp.
AGTCATCCTTCGATGTAGTGTGAACAAACTCGAGCTTGCGGGCAATATCGACAATACTCTCATTGAGCGCCATCGAGTTGTCGTGCAACAACAACACGCGGTCTATCATACTCTCCAAGTCGCGCACTTGGTGGGTAGAGATAATGATGCTGCGCTCGTCGTTCATGCTCAAGGCAATGACCTTGCGAAACTGACTCTTAGAGGGGATGTCCATACCGTTGGTAGGCTCGTCCATAAAGAGCAGAGGCACGTTGGTAGCAAGGGCGAAGCTCACGATAAATTTCTTCTTCTGTCCCATCGAATATTGCGAGAGTTTCTTTACGGCCGGCAATTCGAATATTTGCAAATAACTATCGAATTGCTCACGATTGAAGTTGGGATAGAACTGAGCATTATTCTTTACATACACGTCGGCCGAAACCTCAGGAAGGTCAAACTCCTCGGGCAAGAGATAGATATTGCTCAACACCTCGGGTGTGCGCTTGCGTGAAGGTATACCGTTGATAGTCACCGAACCGATTTGAGGAAACATCAGTCCGGTCATCAAATATAACAAAGTAGACTTGCCGCTACCATTCTTACCCAAGAGGCCATATACACCACCGGGAGTAATCTCAAAGTCAACTTTGTGAAGCAAATACTCGTTGCGACGATACGAGAATGCCATATTTTCTACTTTCAACATAACTACTATGTATTTGAGGGTTAATATTCTTCGTTTTTTTAATAGTAAAACACCGATGCGTGGCCGAGTGTTTTGGTGTATTAGTTTAATAGTACACTGCAAAGGTAAACATGTTTTTCATATCACCAAAAAAAATTCTCAAAAAAAATCAACTTTTTTGTTATTTTCGTCAACAAGTTGTATTTTTACACTGCAATAAAATAGGCAAAAGCCTACATACATTATTAATATAAAACATACAATTATGAGTCAAGACAACGATTTCTTTTCATTCGACGACGACAAAGCGGTAGAATTTATCCGTCCTCGCCTTCCCCAAGAGATACAAGATAAATATAGCGACAATGAGATTATTTACATTGGCGATATAGTATACGACTACTACGAGACCAAGGGATTCTTTGATGAAAACAACAACGAAGATGTTGATCTTGATGTAGACGATTTGATAGACTTTGTGCGCAAGTGTCTCAAAAAAGATAAAGACGCCGAGTATGCCGATGAGGATATCGAGTTCCTCGTACGCGGCGAACTTGACTATGAAGAGCACTTAGGCATGTGGGAGGCGTAACTTATAATGAGAAAAAGTAATATCATTATATCCCTACTTGCCGGTATGGGATGCATGTGTGTACCCTTCACGGCTACGGCTCAGAGCAATTGGATTGAGAAGTTATTTGGTCGCAAAGACTCTGTGCAAACCGTTGTAGATCAACACCCTGCACTATCAGAACTTACAGTAGACGAAAATCTACTAATACCCGAGATAGGAAAAAAGCAAAAAGCAAGGGTGTGTAAGTTGCAAGCTGCCGAAGCGCAAAGGCTGAGTACCGTGAAAGGCTTGGATGTCGAGCTGCTGCGCGATGATGAAGTAATACACATTACCATTGCCGCATCGCTACTTTTTGCCCCCAACGAGACAACATTGCTCGACACATCGGATGCCTTGTTGCGCTCGATACTTCCTTGCCTGCGTGTGCCCGACTACTACCATGTGCTACTCATCATGCACAGCGATAACACCGGCAACGAGAGCTACAACTACGCACTCACCACCGACCGTGTTTCGGCCATATACGATTGGATGGAGTTGAATGGTGGGTGTGTGGATTATGTTGTACCTTATGCAGCCGGAAGTTACGAACCAATAGCACCCAACAATTCAATAGCCGGACGTGCACAAAACCGCCGACTGGAGATATATCTCATTCCTGCCGAGGAGATGATTAAGAAGTAAAAATGAAAGATAGAAACACATATTTCACCCGGCACACTATTGTATTATTACTCCTATCGATATTGATAGGAGCCAATATATGTGTTTCGAAGGCTCAGGATACTATACAGGTTGTCACCGAATATGCACCCTTTATACTCTTCAAGAGTGTAAACAGTTCGCAATCGGGCTATCAGACACCCGAGGAGGTAAGAACGGACTGGCATGTATACGCTGTAAGCCGAGGTACTAAAGTCGTTGCAATGGGGTATGATGGCTATGATGGACTGCTCAGGGTGAAGTTGCCCGACGAGAGTATTGGTTATATGCCCACCATATCATTTGCATTGGGCTACACCTTCAATCATGTAAAGGAGTACACCAAGTACCCCGTAGGTCAATACCAACTGATAGGTGTAGGTGCCATGCAGTACATGCAAGATATAGACCAATACATACCCGTACAACCCGACAACTACTACATCCAGCACGAGGATGGCAGTCGCTACACCCTCCCTACCAAAGAGCTCACGCACATCGAAGGTGAGTTGCGATTTGCAGGCTGGGATGGCCCCTCGATATTTGAAGGATTCTACAAGCAACACCCCAATATTCACGAGATACCCGACAGAGACGACCGATGCGTAAACTTCAAGCTC
>CAJGDT010000234.1 GCA_904502265.1 uncultured Barnesiella sp.
ATTGCGACTCGCATTGTTTCTCTTGAGGACACACACGACCACATACTGCAGGCAATGCGCTAGTCTCTTTCAGAGTAGATGCTGCTTGCAAGAACTCGCCTTTCTCAATGTGCTTGATGAAAGTAGGAATGTTGATACCTACGGGACAACCTGTCATACACAAAGGCTCGGGACAGTCCAAACAACGTTTAGCCTCCATCAAGGCTTGCTCTTGGGTAAGACCTTGATTAACCTCCTCATTGCAAGTGATACGATAAGCAGGGTCCAACTCGGGCATTACAACACGTTCAATATTGGTACGCTCTTTAGCAGGCATACTTTTGCGCAACTCTTCGCGCCAGGGCTCGTTACGACGAGCTGTTATATCTTCCATATTCATATAGAGCCTCCTTCTTTATTCTACTTCTTTATAAGAGCGCAAGCGCATCATCAACTCATCGAAATCAACTTGGTGAGCATCGAACTCAGGACCGTCAATGCAAACGAAACGCAACTTACCACCTACAGTTACACGACAAGCGCCACACATACCTGTACCATCGACCATGATAGCATTCAATGACACAACAGTGGGGATGTTGTATTGCTCAGTAAGTTTCGACACAAATTTCATCATCACGGCAGGACCAATAGCAACGCATTGGTCAACTTTCTCGCGCTTGATAATTTGCTCTACACCCTCAGTTACGAGACCTTTAGTACCGTATGAGCCATCATCAGTCATGATGATAACCTCATCACTGCTGGCACGTATTTCGTCTTCGAGAATTATCAAGTCTTTGCTACGAGCAGCCAACACACTTACCACACGATTGCCGGCAGCCTTCATGGCTTGCACGATGGGCAAGAGAGGTGCAACACCTACACCACCTCCGCAGCACACAACAGTACCTACCTTCTCAATGTGAGTAGCTTGACCAAGGGGACCTACTACGTCGGCAATATAATCGCCCTCATTCAATTCGCACAATTTAATGGTAGATTTACCTACAGTTTGTACTACGAGTGTGATAGTACCTTTTTCAATATCGGCACCAGCGATAGTAAGAGGAAGACGCTCGCCTTTCTCATCTACGCGCACAATCACAAAGTGACCTGCTTTACGAGCCTTCGCAATAAGCGGAGCCTCTATAACAAGCTTCACTACTTTGTCGGAGAAATACTCCTTGCTTACAATTTTGTTCATATTTACGTTATATGATGTATTAAGATTTTTTCAAGTCTCTCTTTCAAGGTAAGTCTGTGCGTTTTTAACAGCATAGAATTAGGTGCAAAGATAGGACTTTTTTACTACTCACAACACTTTTTGAGGCAAAACATTGCAAAAGAGGCTGCACCTTGGGGTTAAGAAGGTACAGCCTACACTATTTTATTAGTAATTGTAATAATTATATCGACAGTCGGCGCAAGGTGTCAAGCAACTCACGATTGATAGGTTTGTCTTGCTTAACAGCTTTACTAAATGGCACATACACAATCTCGTCGTTGCGAATACCCACCATTACATTTCGCTGACCCTCAAGCAAGGCATCAATTGCGGCTGCTCCGAGTCGGCTGGCAAGGATGCGATCTTGTGCCGAGGGCGAGCCTCCACGCTGTATGTGACCCAATATAGTTACACGCACATCATACTGCGGATATTCGTTCTTTACACGCTCGGCAAGCTGCATAGCACCCCCCGTTGTGGGACTCTCGGCTACGAGCACAATACTACTATTCTTCGACTTTCGGAAACCATTCTCTACCAACTCTTTCAGTTGGTCTATTTCGGTAGAAATCTCTGGGATGATGGCAGCCTCGCAACCTGTGGCAATAGCACCATTGAGGGCCAAGAAACCGGCATCACGACCCATCACCTCTATAAAGAACAATCGCTCATGCGATGAGGCTGTGTCACGTATCTTATCGACAGCCTCCATAATGGTATTAAGCGCTGTATCGTAGCCTATAGTAAGGTCGGTACCATACAAGTCGTTGTCAATAGTACCAGGTAAGCCAATAATAGGATAATCGAACTCCTGAGCAAATACACGAGCACCGGTGAGCGATCCATCACCACCTATCACCACCAGGGCATCAATACCTTCACTACGGAGGGTTTCGTAGGCAAGTTTACGACCCTCGGTAGTCTGAAACTCCTTGCATCGAGCAGTCTTCAGGATTGTTCCACCTTGCTGTATAATATTGCTGACATTCTCAGTTTTGAAAGGCTTAATCTCACCCGAAATCAATCCTCTATAACCATGATAAATACCTTTTACCTCTATACCATTATATATGGCCGAGCGCGTTACCGCGCGAATAGCCGCATTCATACCCGGTGCATCACCACCCGATGTAAGAATACCTATACATTTTATAACACTCATATTTTGTCTATCTATGTTTCGTACAAAGATAATCTATTTTGGCAAAAAGTGTTCAAAATATAAACTATATTTTGTATCTTCGCAATTTAGTATGAGTTTCGAACAGGTACAACTTATTGAATTGTCTACAATACAAGATTGTAGAGGAAATTTGTCTATCATAGAGAGTGGCCAGTCTAGTCCCTTTGAGG
>CAJGDT010000235.1 GCA_904502265.1 uncultured Barnesiella sp.
AATGCTCCCAATAGTGTAAATATTTGTAATATTCCCATAAAAAATAAAAATGATTTTTCTTTTGCAAAAGAACTGCAAATATGTTTCAAAAATGTTACAAGAGTGTTGTGCTTATGTTAAATATGGAGCTCCTATCCCATCTTCCCTGTCAAATATGCTTTGGTTCTTTCGTCATTAGGATTGCTAAACATTGTTTCTGTATCGCCATATTCAACCAACTCGCCCAAATACATGAACATTGATTTTGACGATATTCGCTTTGCTTGTCCCATGTTGTGGGTAACAATAAGTATTGTAACTTCCTTCTGCAACTCCAAAAGCAACTGTTCTATATGTTTCGTCGCAATAGGGTCGAGAGCTGATGTAGGCTCGTCCATCAACAAAACGTCGGGTTTCATTGCCAGGGCTCGTGCAATACACAAACGCTGCTGCTGACCACCAGAGAGGAATGTTCCCTTCTTGTTCAGTACATCTTTCACCTCGTCCCAAAGTGATACACTACGCAAGCAACGTTCAACGATTGCATCTTTTTCTGCTTTTGAAAGTTTTATTCCATTAAGGAAAAATCCCGAAAGTACATTATCGTAGATACTCATTGTTGGGAATGGAGCAGGACGCTGGAAGACCATACCCACACGGCGACGCACATCGATAGGCTCCATTGCAAGGATATTTTTCCCATTGAGCAATATTTCGCCATCGACATGGATGTTTGGATAGAGATTGTGCATAAGATTTACGGCACGCAGGAGCGTCGATTTACCGCAGCCCGAAGGCCCCATAATCGCAGTGATTGTATTTCGTTCAATAGATGCCGATACATATTTCACAGCCATTGTTTGCTTGGTATATGATACGCAAGTGTTCTTAAATTCAAGTATAGGTGTTACTGATTCCATTTCTTTGCAAGATATTTTGATAATAAGTTCAATGTAAGTACGAATAACAAGAGGAAGAGCGATGCACCCCAAATCAAATCTTGTAGGTTAGGGTCATTAAAGAACTCCCAGATAAGCAGAGGTACAGCAGATATTGGCCTATTGATCGCAAAACGAATAAATGAGCAACCAAGAGCTGTAAACATCAGCGGTGCGGTTTCACCAATCACTCGTGATATAGCAAGCAGAATACCTGTAAAGATACCACCAAAAGCGGCGGGCAACTGCACTTTTATCATTACTCTTGCCTTATTGCCACCCAACGCCAAACCTGCCTCCTTGAGTGACGCAGGGAGGATTTTTAGAGTCTCTTCTGTTGAGCGGATAATAAGCGGAAGCATCATAATACAGAGTGCTATGCTTCCTGCGATTGCCGAATAGCCCTTCATTGGAACAACCACCCATATATAGGTGATGATGCCTATTATTACCGATGGAGTACCTTGTAATAGGTCGCTTAGATAACTGACAAATTGTGCAAAGCGGCTTTTGGTGTTTTCTGCCAAGAATGCGCCACACAAAATACCCACAGGCACAGCAACAACGACCGCCATACCCAGCATTATTATCGTGCCGATAATACCATTTGCAATACCACCGGGAATAGGCTCACCCGCCTCGATTGCCTTCATTGCTTTGTAAGCCGTAGGTGTAGGCTCGGTAAAGAATGACCACGAGAACTGGTCATAACCACGCAACAGCACCTCGCCCAAAATAGCAAGCAGTGGTACGGCTGTAAGGGTTGCAAGAAGACATACGCCCCATAGCATAAGCTTGTCCTTAGCCAAGCGATTTTTCAGTCTTAATCTACTCATATTACACTATTCTTGCTCGTTTAATCATTATCTTACCCACCATATTGATTGCTGCGGTTATCAGGAAGAGAATCAAACCGATAGCAATAAGTGATGAGAGTCGCAAATCGTCAGCCTCGCCAAATTGGTTGGCAATGATTGATGCCATCGAATTACCCGTTGAGGTAATTGAGTTGGGGATATTATTTGTATTACCGATAAGCATCGTTACTGTCATTGTCTCACCAAGGGCACGACCAATAGCCAATATGTAGGATGAGAAGATACCCGAACCCGCAACGGGGAATACAACCTTGCTAATGACCTCAGCTCGTGTTGCACCAAGGCTATATGCACCCTCTTTTAGGTCGTTTGGCACCATCTTGATAAATTCGGCACTAAGCGATGCTGCATAGGGAATAATCATAATCGCCAACACCAATGATGCGGTTAATATGCCTGAGCCTTGCGGTGAGATATTGAGTGCCATAATAATAGGACGAAGTGTGTAAAATCCCCATAGACCATAAATGATAGAGGGAATACCTGCCAACAAGTCTGTTACAGTACTCAGTACCGATGCTATCTTTTTCCCTTTGAAATATTCTCCCACGAATAATGCAACAGGAAGCGAAAAGGGGATACAAAAGATAAGAGCCAAAAGTGTAGTCATCATCGTTCCAGTAATGAAAGGCAACGCACCATACTGTTCTGCACCCTCTGTATAGCTCCACTCTGAAGAGGTAAGGAACTTAAAGAATCCGAAATGCTCAAACGCTTCATAGGCATCAGTGACGAGGGCATAAACGATGCCCC
>CAJGDT010000236.1 GCA_904502265.1 uncultured Barnesiella sp.
CGTAGACCTTGTTGCCGGTCCCGATGCCTATCTCGACCTTCCGGCTCTTATCTCGGCCGTTGAGCAAGGACAACCGGCAGTAAACGTCGAGCTCTCAACAACCGAAACTTATCGCGACATCGTTCCGGCTCGTATGGGTCACAGTCGCGTTTCGGGCTACATCTCAATCATGCGTGGTTGCAATAACTTCTGTTCATACTGCATTGTACCCTATACTCGCGGTCGTGAGCGTAGCCGTGAACCCGAGAGCATTCTACGTGAACTTGCCGACTTGAAGGATCGTGGATTTAAGGAGGCTATCTTGTTGGGTCAAAATGTCAACTCATATAACTATATTGCCGAGGATGGTACCCGTATCGATTTTCCGGCTTTGTTGCGCATGGTAGCTGAGGCTGCCGGCGAAGGCATGCGTGTGCGCTTCACCACATCGCATCCCAAGGATATGAGCGACGAAATCTTGGAAGCAATTGCTTCGCATCCGGCATTGTGCCACCACATACACCTACCCGTACAATCGGGAAATAATCGTATCTTGCAGTTAATGAATCGCAAATATACACGAGAGTGGTATCTCGATCGCGTGGCAGCCATACGTCGCATCATACCCGATTGTGGCATTTCAAGCGACCTTTTCTGTGGTTTCCACTCAGAGACCGAGGAGGAATTTGAAGAGACATTGAGCCTCATGCGTGAGGTATGCTACGACTCATCATTCTTGTTCAAATACTCAGAGCGCCCCGGTACTTTTGCCTCAAAACATCTTCCCGACGATATCGACGAGGATACCAAGATAGCTCGATTGCAACGTATGATTGACTTACAAAACGAATTGTCGCTTGAGAGTAACCGTCGTGATATAGGCAAGACCTTCGAGGTGTTGGTTGAGGGTTTCTCAAAACGTTCGCGTGAACAACTCTTTGGTCGCACACAACAAAACAAAGTAGTGGTATTCCCTCGCGGCAATCACCACGTGGGCGACTTCGTAAAAGTTAAGGTATACGAGGCATCATCTGCTACTCTCTTGGGAGAGGAGGTTGAATAAGATGAACGCCACACCCTCCGAATCACCCCGTCCACGATTGTGGACACCGAGTTTTTGCGCTGTAGCAGCAGGTAATTTCCTGCTGTTCTTCTCGTTTTATCTATTGCTACCCATATTGCCCATGTACGTGGGTGAAACATTTGGTGCCGATAAGAGCCTTACCGGTATGGTATTGGCATCGTATACAATCATGGCGTTGCTTGTGCGCCCGGTAAGCGGCTACATGGTCGATACCTTCCCTCGCAAGAAATTGTTGCTTATATGTTACACAATATTTATGCTCTTTTTCTGTGGATACTTACTGGCCGGAACTCTCCTCTTGTTTACACTCATCCGCGCCATGCATGGTGCGGCATTTGGCTTGGTAACTGTATCCAACAGCACAATGGCCATAGATATCATGCCCGCACAACGACGTGGAGAAGGTATTGGTTTCTATGGCGTTAGCAACAATTTGGCAATGGCTTTCGGACCATCCATCTCGCTCTACTTCTACGAGACACTGCATGCCTTTACGCCCATTTTTATGATTTCGGTAGTCACCGCGTTCCTGGGATTATGTTGCGTGTCGACGATAAAGGCTCCTGCCAAGGCAATAGAACAACCCTCGCAAGCGATTTCGCTCGACCGATTTATACTCATCAAGGGATTGCCTGAGATGCTCCCCGTTATACTCTTCTCCTTCGCCTATGGTATATTGTCGACATACCTGGCCATCTACGGACGCACTGAGGTGGGTATAACCGATGGTACCGGCTTGTTCTTTGTTATCATGGCATGTGGTCTTGTCATGTCGCGCCTGCGTGTAGGCATGATGCTCAATCGCGGACTGGTATCACAGAGCATTATCCTGGGTATGGCAGTCATACTGTTGGGATTTGGCATTTTTGTTATCTTTCGTCAGCCCATAGGCTTCTACTCGGCAGCATTTGTACTGGGACTTGGATTTGGAACCATGTGCTCGGCTCTGCAAGCTATGTTTATAAACCTTGCCCCCAACAACCGACGAGGAACAGCCAACTCGACTTACTTCACAGCCTGGGACTTGGGTATAGGATTGGGCGTATTCATTGGCGGACACATTGCCGAACTCACCACATATGCCAATGCCTTCCGCACCGGATTGGGTGTAGCAACCGCAGGATTTATTCTATTCTTTTTTATTATACGCAACCACTTCGAAAACAATAAATTGCGATAGCACTATGAGCCTAAAAGAGTATATTGAGCAACACATTATACCTCGATACAAAGCATTTGATAAGGCTCACAATCTCACACACGTAGCCGATGTCATCAGTCGCAGTATGGCCTTGGCCGAGCAGTATGATGTAGATGCCGATATGGTCTACACCATAGCTGCTTATCACGACCTGGGGTTGTGCGAAGGTCGCGAGCAACATCACATTGTTTCGGGCAAAATAGTAGCCAACGATAGTATGTTACACCAGTGGTTTACTCCCGAGCAAATTATCACCATGA
>CAJGDT010000237.1 GCA_904502265.1 uncultured Barnesiella sp.
ATATACCTATCAACATTGGTGTTTCGGTGTTGGTGATTGCCTTGTGCGTGCTGAATAAGGTTTGTTGGGGCGGGTACGGACTGAGCCGTATTTCGGGTCTTTTGTTGCTCTGTATCTTTGCCTTCTACCTATGGACAACCTTGCGTGGCGGACGCGACCAACAAACTGATGAGGAACCCGAAATTCCGACAGGTTACTATCGCTACACGGTGGTGTGCATCGTGTCTATCGTAGCCGGCTTGGCAGGACTCATCTATGGAGGCAACCTGTTTGTTGATTCTGCTTCGGCCATCGCTCGCGAGTGGGGTGTGTCTGAAGCCATCATTGGCCTCACCATCGTGGCTGTAGGTACCTCACTGCCCGAATTGGTGTCTTCCGTTATCGCTGTCACCAAGCAGAAGGGCCAGATGGCCCTCGGCAATATCGTGGGTAGTAATATCTTCAACCTCTTGCTTATCCTTGGAACAGCATCTACCATTTGTCCGCTCACGATGGGAGGTATCACCTTCGTTGATTGGGGTGTGATGTTGCTCTCTAGCCTTGTCCTATTAGCCGCTACTAGTACCTTTGAAAAACACAAACTCGACCGCAAAGATGCCCTCATCTTCTTACTTATCTATGTAGGCTATATGGTGTGGCTATTCAATTGTTAGTCAGCAATAGTCTTCTGACCAATGCTAACATCAGCCTCACGCCCGAATCTTATGGTCCGGGCGTGAGTGATTTATGAGGGTGTATTCTCGTATATCCTTGGCTTTGGGAAGTAGATACAGAAAAAGCATTTTTTTTGTATCTCTAAAAAAAGTTTGTACCTTTGCTGCCAGTTAACGGCTTTCGAACCTCTACAAAGGTTTGGATTTACGGGAATCC
This sequence comes from uncultured Barnesiella sp., assembly GCA_904502265.1. Taxonomy (GTDB): domain Bacteria; phylum Bacteroidota; class Bacteroidia; order Bacteroidales; family Barnesiellaceae_A; genus Barnesiella_A. Next base: position 871 of record CAJGDT010000237.1, read on the forward strand.
GGTGTGAATCCGGGACAGTACCTGCTGCTGTAAGTCCCTTAGCAACTGTGTGTTTATTGCACTCTTAGCCACTGACTTTATTGTTGGGAAGGCGCAATAAACGGGATAAGTCAGAAGACCGGCCGTGAAAATTGATAGATTATTCTTGACGCAGGTGTACGGAAAGAATAGAAATGAACGGACCAATAAGACATCCCCGGTTGGTATGTGTCGTGCTCTTGGCTTTGGCCATGCTTTGTTGTAATGCATTGATTGTATCCGACACGCTCCAAGCACTCCTGAAAAAAGTGTTTGTGATGGATTGTTGTGTGATGTCATATCTGTGCTTAAAACAAATCCTAAAGTTAAAATCAATGCAATATTATGAAAAAGGCTTTTTTAGGCATACTACTTTTTAGTATGCTCTTTGCGTCGTGCCGTACCGATGACGAATACATCATCCCTTCGCAAGAGGAACAGGTGGACAGCATACAGGTCTCTCTTGAAGATACTGCCGCTGTCAAGGGCTTCTATCTTCTCAATGAGGGAAATATGGGTAGCAATAAGTGTACGCTCGACTACTATGATGCTGTTACGGGCAAGTATATTCGCAATATTTATGCCGAACGCAACCCAGGAGTGATACAAGAATTGGGGGATGTCGGTAACGACTTGCAGATCTACGATGGAAAACTTTGGGCAGTCGTCAACTGCTCTCACTTTGTGGAGGTAATGGATGCCGCTACAGCCAAGCATATCACACAGATTTCTATTCCCAATTGTCGCTACATCACTTTCAAAGATCGCTATGCCTATGTGAGTAGCTATGCAGGTCCTGTACAACTAGACCCCAATGCGCGGTTGGGCTATGTGGCACGCATCGATATCGACCGCATGGAGGTTATCGATACCTGTACTGTAGGCTACCAACCCGACGAATTGGTCATCTATGATGATCGTCTTTATGTAGCCAATTCGGGTGGATACCGATTCCCTAACTATGACCGTACGGTATCGGTGATTGACTTGAATACCTTTGCTGTAGTGAATACCATTGATGTGGCTATCAATCTGCATCGCATGGAAGTAGACCACCAAGGATATATCTGGGTGAGCTCGCGTGGCGACTACTACGGACGAGGTTCAAAAACCTATATTATAGACCCTCGCACCAATCTTGTGTGCGACTCGCTCGACATAGCCAATAGTGAAATGGCCGTTTCGGGCGATTCGATTTACATCTATGGTACCGAGTGGAGCTACATAACCAACGATTGGCGCATTACCTACCACATCGTAAATACATGCACGCGCGAAGTGGTTACCGATTGCTTTATCACCGATGGAACGGACCAAAAGATACGCATGCCCTATGGTATAGCGGTAAACTGTACCACTCGCGAATTCTATGTTACCGATGCTACCAACTATGTGTCGCCCGGCTACCTTTATTGTTTTACTCCCGAGGGAACGATGAAGTGGAGCGTGCGTACTGGAGACATCCCCGCTCACTTTGCTTTTACAACCGAACCATTCAAATATGAATAACAACATGAAACTATTCCTTATCCCTCTACTGCTTGCCACGACCATTACGGTCTCAGCACAGTCCCCCTACATTAGCAAGGTTTTTGAGTATCGCCCGGCACCGGGCCAGTTTGTCAA
>CAJGDT010000238.1 GCA_904502265.1 uncultured Barnesiella sp.
ACATGCCTCACCGGGGGTGGGATTGGTCACTTCACCTATCACTTCGTAGGCATACGTTTCATTACTATATCGGCTCACCTCTATCTTTTCCAAGGCACGCAACGGCTCGCCATTCGTGTCGACCGAAGGTGCTGTAAAGAAAATCGTTACAGGCGCAGCACCCTTGTTGCACGTAGCATAGGCATCATTTACATCCACAGGCTTTTGTCCTATCTCTATCTCGCTCCATTCGGGATAGCTGGCGCAGTCGTCAACATACGCTACGGCTTTATACTGTATCAAACCCTCACCTACAGTAGTGTCAACAAACGTAAGTTGCTCACCGGGGGCAGGATTTTCAAACACATGAACCTCTACATATTCGCCATAATTGAGGTTACGCGACAATACAATTTTGGTAAGATAGGACAACGCCTCACCATTACCACTACCCAACGAGGTCATCGAGTTGGTGGGTGCTGTCAGTTGTACGGTAACATATCCTGTACTGCTATCCCACTTGGTGGTAAAGTCTGTAACTCGTTCGGGCCATATATCCGAACCGGCAGCACTCGCAAGAGGCGATATTGTACCAAGCATAACGATACATAGCAACAGCTTGGCAAATGAAAGAAGGGTACAATTCTTTTTCATCATCATGGTTATCTTTAAGGTTTACGCAAATATACAATTATATTGCACTAACGCCAATTTTTCGTTCACTTTACACACCGAATAGTCCAATATTTTGACATTTGACAAATAAACCATATAAAAAGAAGACGAGTCACCTCATCCCTGGGGCGACTCGTCAAGCGAAACTTTGAAAAAAACTATTCTATGCTATATGTGTATCAACTAACTATTATTTCTTGAAGTAACGATTGTAAAGACCTTCGAAAGCCTTACCGTGACGTGCTTCGTCTTTAGCCATTTCGTGCACTGTATCGTGGATTGCATCGTAACCCAATTGTTTAGCGCGAGTAGCAATGCGCAACTTGTCGGCACATGCACCACACTCGGCGTTCATACGTGCATCGAGGTTTTTCTTGGTATCCCAAACAACCTCACCGAGCAACTCGGCAAACTTGGCAGCATGTTCAGCCTCTTCCCAAGCAAAACGCTTGTAAGCCTCAGCAATTTCAGGATAACCCTCGCGATCGGCTTGACGGCTCATTGCAAGGTACATACCCACCTCGGTACATTCTCCCATAAAGTGGGCACGCAAACCTTCCATAACCTCTTCATCTTCTACTATTCCATCTCCTATATGATGCTCCGAAACAACTTGGAGGGCTGCATTTTCGTTGAGCACTTCAAATTTCGAAGCGGGTACTTTACATTGGGGGCATCTTTCGGGGGCAGCATCGCCTTCGTGGATATAACCACATACTGTACAGATAAATTTCATAATCTTAGGTTTTAATGATTGTTATACTTTTATTTGTTTATTTATTTAGTTTTCTCTCAAGCTATTACATTTGGCACACGAGCCTATGCAATAGGTTTCACTCATATCTACGATTACACCTTCGGGCATGTTCGGTATCCAGTGCGCCTCTACATCTACATCGAGTATTGCACCACACTCGCGACAACGGAAGTGAATATGAGGATCCATGCAAGCATCAAATCGGGCATTCTTCTCCTCTATTGTTATCATTCGCACCACGCCTCGTTCTACCAAGAGGTTGAGTGTATTATACACAGTTGCTTTAGACAAGGTCGGTATAGACGGATAAAGATCGGTAAATATCATATCGGCGGTGGGGTGTGTTCGATGTGTCATCAAGTACTCCATTACAGCCATACGTTGTAGCGAAGGTTTTATACCATGCAACTGCAATCGCTCTTTTACTATATTCTTAACTCCATCCATTTTTAGAACCATTCTATTTTTGTTTTCAATGCAAAGATATAACGGTTTTGCGTTCGTGTCAAGAGCTTTTACATTTTTTAACCAAATTATTTTTTCTAACTTTTTGGCTTATATAACTAACACATTTAATATCAACGATTAACAATTAAAAGGAATTTTAAGGCATTTCGCCATTTAGCTAATATTTTAGCCAACAAAGAGACGACAATACTTAAAACTATTGCTTGCGGAGAGTGTTATACTGAGAAAACGTAAGACGATAACGACTGCTCTACTCACCCAGCATCACACCGGGCAGTTCGCGCGAATTGTATCGACTCGACATCGACTCACCGTATGCGCCTGCCGAGCGTATGGCAATAAAATCGCCTCGCTGCGCCTCATTCAGTACGACTTCACTACCGAAACTATCAGACGACTCACAGATAGGACCCACTACATCATACTTATTTACAGCTTTCATCGAAGAGATGTTCTCTATTTTATGCAATGCCTGATAGAGTGCCGGACGCATCAGGTCTGTCATGCCTGCATCTACTATGGCAAATCGCTTGTTGAGTCCCTCTTTTATATATAGTACGCGCGTAATGAGTGTTCCACATTGGCACACAATAGAACGACCCGGCTCGAAGTGCAACCGT
>CAJGDT010000239.1 GCA_904502265.1 uncultured Barnesiella sp.
AACAGCATAGGTAGGCTCGACAGCCACATCGAACGAGAATACCGCCACCGGCTCGCCCTCATGCTCCATTACATAGAAGTGTCCCGACGATATCTCGTCGGCAATGAGTTGTCGAGGCGGATAGTCATCGCCCCATTGCGATGTGTTGCCCACCCGATACATATAGGCCTTAGCCGCTACAAATATCGCCATGATAGCATCCAGTTCTTGCAGTTGTGCGTGTCGTATATTCATAACTTATATTATCAAAAGCACACAAAGATATACACATTGTAATATACCTTGACACTTTTGTAATATTTTTTTGCTCCATATCACAAAAAAAATCTTTTTTCGATTTTTATTTCTCGATATTATTTTCATATCTTTGACGCCAACAAAAAAACCTAATTCTAACACAACTATGATTATTGGTATTCCCAAAGAAATTAAGAACAACGAAAATCGTGTTTCTTTAACCCCCGCCGGTGCCAAAGAACTTATTGCACACGGCCACACAGTATATGTACAACACACTGCAGGTGAAAACAGTGGTTTCCCCGATGAAGCATACGTTGCTGCAGGTGCTACCATCCTACCCACAATCGAGGATGTATATGCAATTGCCGAGATGATTATCAAGGTAAAAGAGCCTATCAAACCCGAGTACAAGCTCGTTCGCAAAGGCCAACTCCTTTTCACTTATTTCCACTTTGCTTGCGATCGCGAACTTACCGACGCAATGTTGGAGAGCGGTGCTACTTGCTTGGCATACGAGACTGTTGTCGACCGCAACGGTGGTCTTCCTTTGCTCATTCCTATGAGTGAGGTTGCCGGACGCATGTCGGCTCAAGAAGGTGCTCGTTTCTTGGAGAAACCCCAAGGCGGACGCGGTGTATTGCTCGGTGGTGTACCGGGTGTTAAGCCTGCCAAAGTACTCGTATTGGGTGGTGGTATCGTAGGTACAAATGCCGCTCTCATCGCTGCCGGTTTCGGTGCCGATGTTACCTTGTGCGACATTTCACTCCCCCGCTTGCGCTACCTCAGCGAGACTATGCCCAAGAACGTAAAGACATTATACTCTTCACGCTACAACATTGAGCAAGAGCTTCCCACTACCGACCTCGTTATCGGTGCAGTACTTATCCCCGGTGCTAAAGCTCCTCACCTCGTTACTCGCGACATGCTCAAGTTGATGCGTCCCGGTACTGTTCTTGTTGACGTTGCTATCGACCAAGGTGGTTGCTTCGAGACTTCACACCCCACAACTCACGCCGAGCCTATCTTCGAGGTTGATGGTATCGTTCACTACTGTGTTGCCAACATCCCCGGTGCAGTTCCTTGCACATCTACTCTCGCCCTCACCAATGCTACTCTCCCCTACGCCATCAAGTTGGCCGATATGGGTTGGGAAGCTGCTTGCCGCGCCGATGCCGGTCTTGCTAAGGGCTTGAACGTTGTTGACGGTAAAGTTACATTCCCCGGTGTTGCCGAAGCATTCGGTATGGAGTGTCACCCCGCTTTGTAAGAAACAGATTCTCCTAAATAGACCCGAGGCAGTGCTTTCACGGCACTGCCTCGCTTATTATATACATGTTATCATTTACAACGAAAACTTGCAGAGTTGCTCAAAGTCTTCATACCGCAAGTTGGGCTTACCTTTACATGCTTGATAAAACTCGACAATAGTAGCTATCACCGCATCATACCCCACCTCGCGGGCAATACTATCGAGCATTACAACACCTTTGCGATAAGTAACCGGTATATTATTATTCTCTGTTACTTCTATCGGGTGTACATCCTGCTCCGTTCCTCTTATCTTATCCCACCGCATACGATAGTCGGCTATAAGCTCTTCGTATGCCTCTATGCCCACAACCTCTCTTATACATTGTAGGGTCATAAACTCGTTGAGCGTCTCTACAACAAAGGCATATCCACGACTGCCACTCTCTATAAACATGGTGTATTCACCCATCCAGCGATGTCCTATTTCGTGCATTAGAGGATATATGTCGGGAGCTATAGCAAACTTCTCCTGCGATGCCGAGATAAATCCCATATTATATCTATTGAATGAGGCATTTCCATTGTGAAACACAAAGGCAGGATAATCATGCGTACCATAGACAGGGTCGATATATGCATCGCCATATTTCGCTTCAAACCATTCTATTGCAAGCACTGCGAGCCGGCACAACTCATTATACCTACCCTCATCGGCTTGCTGTCCTTTCAATTGATACACCGGGCAGTGATAGTCGCCCTGCATGGTGCGCACTTCGTATCGCGAACGGCTGAGAAAGGCAAAATTCAGGGGCGTGCACCTATCGAACGATTGCCATTGTGTAGCGTCACACCCTCCTTGATAGAGCGTCAACAAAGAGTCGGGAGCCGTAATACACACCTCACCCCTATAGGGCAACGCATGGCGCATGGGATAATAGTACTCGGCACTCTCACCATCTATACACTCCCACACCTCAGCACCCGAATTGTTATACATAAAGAC
>CAJGDT010000240.1 GCA_904502265.1 uncultured Barnesiella sp.
CTCTGACTTTTGATGGGATATCCATATATCTCATGCTCGACCCTACGGCGCAGAACTTTTGACACACAAGGAGGCGACTTGAAATCCATATCGGCAATCCACATGGGCAACAAGTTGTCGGCATCATAAAAATCGCCCATTCCATCGTACTTGATGCAATCGGTATCTTTGCGAATTATATACTCATCAAAGTTATACTTCACAGCCATTTTTCACAGAATCGATTAGATAAAAATTGGGAGCGTAACTCAACGAAAAAGATTATTCAACTTCCTCATCGTCGACCATGTCGTCAATGTCGTCACTACGCAATTGACACATTTCACTATACTCACTCCATTCAGGGTCCTTCTCGGTATAGATAGTGAGAGGCAATAATTCAAAGGGGGCTAAAGCCTCATTGAGCGTAGTACCAAAAGCCGGGATATTGCGAGTATAAAAGACCATATTACGCTCACCGGCACCGGTATACACACCGGTAAGAATAGCTAACTTGTTTTTCTCCATAGCTCGCTTAAGGACGGCCATTACCTCTTCCATAAGTTGAGCTACATCTTCACGAGGCATACCTTTGGCATCGGCTTCGTAGCGCCATGTAACCTCGGCACGTTCACGAAACTTTCCCGAGCTTATAAATTCATCTATATCACAACGTCCCGATACAAAGATGGTGTCGTTACCCTCATGACTCTCGGCTATCGCTGTAAACCATTCGTCGCTAAGTTTCATAATAATTATATATAAAAAAAGCCTTCACATTCCTCCCGAAGGAGGAAGAAGGCCTTTATTCTGTCAAAAAAGAATGATTATTTCTTTGCAGCATCTACAGAAGCTTTACGGAACTCTTTGAAGAGTTTCTCCAACTCCAAAGAACTCTTGCGAGCGCGAACACCAGCAGCTTTGTTACCTTTTTCTACTACTGCATTTGCATTAGCCTCAAATGCGGCCCACTCTTGTTTGATTTTCTCAACTAATGTAACCATGATTAGCTCTATTAAAATTGTTAGTATTATTGATTAATGCTTTTTTATCACCATTGATGGTGCAAATTTAAGATAAAATACCGAATATAATAGCAACTTTGAGCGATTTTCTACCATAAAATAATAGTTTAATGTTAAATATAGTTAATATACTTATATCTATACAAACATTGCCTTATATACATGGCAGACACGGCCCAAACGGGCACTATCATTTTTTTCTCTTTCCATGATGCATTAACTGCGCCGAGTTTATCACGTTTTGCCACACCACATACGAAGCTGGCGCAATAGAAGCCATGGGATTGAGATAGGTCAAAGCCATCCATATGGCAAGCACCGTATTCTTCTGTCCCAATCCTTGAGCTCCCGATACTTTATCGCCATAGCGCGCACCAATACGACGACCTATCACAAACTGCGCCACACAACAAATCAACGCCGATAGCGCCAAGAGAATCTGCTGAGGTAGCGACGTAAGCGGCTGTTGCATTACAAAACTCACCGATTTACCCACAACTATAAAGAGTGCCACCACCCATAGATAAAAAGATATGGCCGGACGCGAACGTACTGCTTCATGAAGGCGCGGCAAATAACGCTGCATGAGCACAGCCAGCAGGAGGGGCAATAGCAACAACGGTAAGACTTGCTTACAGATAATCATGACCGAGTCGAGAAAAGCCAACTCAGTATGTACGCCTATAAAAGAGAAAAATAGTGGCGCAGTAATGGCTACCGCCAGGTTACACAATAGGCTATACCCCACCAACAAAGAGAGATTACCACCCAACATAGCGGCCACAACGGGGGCTGAAGTAGCAGTGGGACAAAATAGACAGATAAAAGCGCCTTGTGCAACAATAGGATCGAAAAGATACACCAAGAAATATAGACCCCAAGCACCCAAGAACTGCACAGCAAGCATGAGGGCATACATGGGCTTAATGCTCAGCGAACGAATGTCGAGCTTACAATACGACACCAACAACATGACAAAGAGCAAATATGGTGTGAGAAAAGCAATAGATGCAGCAAAATCATGCGCCAAGAATCCGGCTATCATAGCGATGGGCAGAGCATAAGTGCGTAACTTTTGTAACATATCGAATATGGATAAAAATGCTGGCTACAAAGGTAAATAAATAAGCATGTGAATGTACTGCGATGTAACAACAAAAGAGCCTAAAAAGTGTATTAAAACAACAGCCCGAGGCAAAAATGCTTCGGGCTGCTATATAAATACAATGTGTGTACTTATTATTTCTTACGACCGTAACGGCTCATGAACTTATCAACGCGACCGGCAGTATCCACAAGTTTTTGCTTACCTGTGTAGAAGGGGTGCGATGCGCTGGTGATTTCAAGTTTTACTAAGGGGTAAGTCTCACCGTTTACCTCAATGGTCTCTTTAGTAGCGATTGTGCTACGGCTGATGAAAATTTCTTCGTTCGACATGTCTTTGAAGACTACGGGACGATAATTCTC
>CAJGDT010000241.1 GCA_904502265.1 uncultured Barnesiella sp.
GCACAACGCCACTCACTCTCACAACCCGACGAGATATACATCGTAGACCTCGATACTCGTGAGGTTACCGACCTCTCACGTGAGAACGAAGCTTTGCTTGCCAAGATAGAGATGGGTAATGTCGAAGAGCGTTGGGTACCCACTACCGACGGCAAGAAGTTGCTTGCATGGGTAGTATATCCTCCCCACTTCGATGCATCGAAGAAATATCCCGCCATACTCTACTGCCAAGGTGGTCCTCAAAGCCCCGTAAGCCAATTCTGGTCATATCGTTGGAACTTGCAACTCATTGCTTCACAAGGTTACATCGTTGTAGCCCCCAACCGTCGCGGTTTGCCCGGCTTCGGTCAAGAGTGGTTGGAGCAAATCAGCAAAGACTACGGTGGTCAATGTATGCGTGACTACCTCTCAACAGCCGATAATATCAAAGCAGAACCTTTCGTAGATAAGATGGGTGCTGTAGGTGCCAGCTTCGGTGGCTTCTCGGTATACTGGTTGGCCGGTCACCACGAAAAACGCTTCGATGCCTTTATCGCTCATGCCGGTATCTTCAACCTCGAACAACAATATATGGAGACCGAGGAGATGTGGTTTGCCAACTGGGATATGGGTGGTGCACCCTGGGACAAGAACAACGCTATTGCACAACGCACATTTGCTAACTCACCTCACCGCTTTGTAGGCGAATGGGATACTCCCATCCTCTGCATCCACGGCGAGAAGGACTTCCGCATCCTCGCATCACAAGGTATGAGCGCATTCAACACAGCCAAGTTGCGTGGTATTCCTGCCGAGTTGCTCATCTTCCCCGATGAGAACCACTGGATTCTCAAGCCCCAAAATGGTCTTCTCTTCCACCGTACATTCATCGGCTGGCTCGACCGCTGGTTGAAACCCGCTGAGTAATCATACCCTAAACAAGCATTATCGAGGCTTTGTCCGATGGACAAAGCCTCTTTTTTTATAGCCAACTACACGCTGATTACAAGGACGTTGCAAAAAGAAGCAAAAATAAATAAAAGAAAATGGCTCAAAAATTTGCAGAAAATACAAGAGAAGTGTATCTTTGCATCGCATTTGGCAAAACGACCTTGTGTCGACCCTTCAAGGAAGGATGGGTGAGTGGCTGAAACCACCAGTTTGCTAAACTGACGTACTCGTAAGGGTACCGGGGGTTCGAATCCCCCTCCTTCCGCAAGACGCTATCACCAACAAGGTGGTAGCGTTTTTTGTTTTTATGCAAGTATTGATGTACATTTGCACCCACAATAAGCAACAAGATTCATGAAAAAGAAATATATCATTCTTATCGCTATCGCAACTATACTAATAGCCGTAGCAGGCGTGTGTGGCTACGCATATAAGAAATTGGTAAAAGACCCCATAGCCGATGCCGACACAACAATAAAAGTATACATCACACCGGGTATGAGTAGCGACTCGCTATATTCTATCCTTTCGCAACAGATAGCTGCCGACAAGGCTCAAACGATAGTCGACTTTATCTACAACGACGAGTACGACCCTTCGACTCGCAAAGGTTACTTTGAACTCAAAGGCAACACCTCGATATACCGAGCAGCACGTCGCCTGGCCGACGGAAGCCAAACACCGGTAAAATTTACATTCAACAACCTACGCCTTACCGAGCAACTCATAGAGCGCGCCGATGAGTGCCTGTTTATGTGTAGCGATTCATTAAAGGCTCTGCTTGACGATAAGGAGTTATGCGCTTCGTATGGATTTAATACCACAACCATCAAGGCCATGTTCTTGCCCGATACCTACGAGTTCTATTGGACCGTTTCGCCCCAACGATTTGTTGAGCGCATGCACGAGTACTACGAGCAATTCTGGAACGATGAGCGTCGCAACAAAGCCCAAAAAGCCGGACTTACACCACTCGAAGTATCGGTACTGGCATCGATTGTAGAGGAAGAGACTGCTATGCGCGACGAAATGCCCATTGTAGCCGGCCTGTACATCAACCGCTTGCGCCGTGGCATCCCCTTGCAAGCCGACCCCACCGTAAAGTATGCCGTGGGCGACTTCACCCTGCGCCGTATCCTCAACAAGCACTTAGAGACCCCCTCGCCCTACAACACCTACCTCAATACAGGCCTACCCCCTGCCCCTATTCGCATACCGTCGAAGACAGCTATTGAGGCTGTACTCAACTATCGCACACACAGTTATCTCTACATGTGCGCCAAGGAGGACTTCTCGGGCTATCACAACTTTGCCACTACACTGAGCGAACACAATCGCAATGCAGCACGCTACCACTCGGCACTCAACCGACGCGGTATCAAGTAATGTCAGAAAAAAAGTAGATAGAGGATCTAAAGGTGCACCAGCAAGAAGAGGGGTACAAATACTACGAAACGCCAATGGCGGGTCTTGTGGCGGAACAGCCACATACCCAAGCACGCACCTAATGCTCCACCCAACAATGCTATCGC
>CAJGDT010000242.1 GCA_904502265.1 uncultured Barnesiella sp.
GAATTGAAATTTTATGATTTTCTATGATTTCGTAAGTTCTGGAGCCTCTCTCTCCGCAAAATACTAAACGAGTAAAAAGGTGTCGAAATTTCGACACCTTTTGTTTTTTATCATGGTGGCGGTGCAAACTTATTTGCATAAGACACTGTGTAAAAAACAAAGAGGTTGATTTATCAACTTTTACGAGTAGAATATTTTGCAAGGGCCTCTGCGGCAAGCAGAGGGGAAAGGCATTAAGCGGAGCGACCACAGAGAGCGCAGTAGCCAATCCCTCTCTCTCCGCAAGAAAAAAGGAAACAACACAAGTTGTTTCCTTTTTTTTATTTCCCCTAAGCGAAGCGCACGGCATAAAGCACAACCGAAGGGTTAATCGTAAAATGATACTACAATAACGATGTGAGGTAATTGATATAGCGACGAGCTATCACTTGTGGAGAAAAACGCTGCACTACTTCATTGTGCAACATAGCTCGACCGATAGGAGCATTAACAGCCCACTCTATACCGCGCGCCATATCCTCGCACGACTTATATTGCGCTATGTAGCCGGTGCGAAGATGATCGACTATATCGGTCTGGCCACCATTACCAAAAGTTACCGGCACGCAACCGGCAGCTTGTCCCTCAATGAGTGTACCGCCAAACGATTCATACAACGATGTAGACAACACCACATCGGCATGCGCCATAACACCGGCCACCTTGTCACTGCTAATAGCTCCCAAATGAGTATATGGAACTGCCAACTGCGACAACAACGAAGCATCACGAATGTCACCAAAGAGTACAAGATGAAGTTTTTCGGCCAACTGTGGACGTTGCTCGCGAATATAGCGCATGGTATCGATGAGCAAATCAAAACCCTTGACAGGATCGTCGAGTCGAGCCGCCCCCATCGCAATAACCTTGACATCGGGAGCAATATCAAAATCCTCATTAGGCATACGACAATAAGCAAAACTCTCAACCGGCATGGTATTGGGGATAACTTCAATAGATCTATCACAGAGCAGCAAGCTTTGGCGACACTTATCGGCCAACCAGTTACTCACCGACACAAAGTGCAAGTTAGGCATGGCGTATAGAGCCTTTTTCTTGCGCCAGACGCGATGCGAAAGGTCGGTGGATGATTGTGAGGCAAGATAGATACAAGCGCCACACGTCTGCTTAAAACGTTCGCAATCGTAGGCATGATGACAGATACCTGTACAATTCCACATATCATGCATAGTCCACACAACAGGTTTACCCGTACGACATATACGTGCTATACTATCGAGCGACATAGCACCCTGATTGACCCAATTGAGTATCACCACATCGGCATCACGCACAACGGGATGACTACTTAGGTCGCGTCCCCAATCGGCAGTATCAACCTTAAAGAGATTTTCGCGTGAAAAACCATTGTTGCAGAAGATCTGCAATCGCTCGGCCAGGAAGTGATACTTATCGAGTATAGGATGAGCATAATCAACTACATGAGCATCATGCCCCACACTATCGCACACCAACATAGTAGCCTCAACACCCTCTTGGCGCAAGGCTTGCATAAGGCGGTAGGTAAACACGGCAGCACCGCCGCGCAAGTCACTTCGATTAATGATGGCTACTTTCACGATATATACATCTATAAGATATGTGTGGCAACAAAGTTACAAAAAACCATGAAATAATCGCGCCATGTAAAAAGAATTGGGTAAATTTGCGCCCTGAAAATCGACTTTTCACACAACTAATTTTTATAACAATGAACAAGGTTACGGAAAACCCTTTAAAAAACCGAGGTGTCAATCATTGGCCATTGATGATTGTAACAGCGTTGTTTGTAACGCTATATCTCGTGTCGAACATCATGGCTGTGAAGGTAATAAGTCTATTCGGACTATTCTACTTCGATGCCGGTACTATCACATTCCCCTTTGCCTACATGCTGGGCGATGTCCTCACCGAAATATGGGGATTTCGCACCTCCAAGCGCGTCATTTACCTCACATTGGTGTGCAAAATACTATTGGTTATATGCACACAAGTGGGTGTGTGGCTGCCATCACCTCCGTATCTCGACGAAACAGCCACTGCCTACAACCACATATTCAGCTATGTACCTCGCATTGTGCTCGGCTCGTTAGCGGGATTTTTGTGCGGTGAGCTATCGAATGCCTGGGTCATGGAGCGCATCAAGATACGCATGAAGGGGCGCAAACTATGGGTGCGCACCATAGGCAGCTCGGCCGTAGGATACATCTTTGATACCGTGCCCTTTGTACTGATAGCCTTTGCCGGTGTCGTGAGCACACACGACCTGCTGTACATGTTGGCATTCCAATATGTATCGAAACTCGTCATAGAGGCAACCATGGGTACACCCATGGCCTACTTAGTGATAGGCTGGATAAAACGACACCTCTCATCGGAAAAATGGGTATGAAACGCTACGC
>CAJGDT010000243.1 GCA_904502265.1 uncultured Barnesiella sp.
GTATCGATTGAATAATAAATAATTATACAATATGACACCTTTTTTGGGAACTATATATTAACTTTGTGAGTTGAAAATTTTTATTACGTTGCATATAATATGAAGAAAATTACAACTTTATTTTTAGCCGCTCTTTGCTCCTTAGTGGGCATATTAAGTAGAGCCGAAGTCATCACTGCAGATATTGCAAAAGAGACAGCCGACATTTTTTTATCACTCGATAATGAATGGCAATCTACAACTGATGCTAATATTGAACTGGTAGAAAAAAAGGGTGTTCCGGCCTATTATATCATACAATATACAACAGGAGGATGGGCCATTGTTTCGGCACAGTCGTCATCATCACCTATCATTGGATACAACACCACAGGCGAGTTTGCCACACCTGCACCTGTAAGCGAACTGCTCGACTTCAATGCCAATCTCATTACCGCACGTGCAAAGGATTTGGAAAACATTGAGCACACAGGATGGCGACGCGTAAGACAACGCAAGGCCACAGCCAAGACCAACAATACGCCCGACATCGCTCCGCTAATCAAGATAAATCTAAACCAATCAGAGCCATTCAACAAATATTGTCCCAAAATTGATGGCCAAAACACACTGGTGGGTTGCGTGGCTGTAGGTATGACACAAGCCATAATGGCGCAAGGATACCCGGCAAGACCAACAGGAAGCCACTCATATACTTGTGAAAATACAGGAACACATAGCATCGATTATGATGCACAGCCGGCATACGACTGGAACGCCATAAACAACTGTGAAACGACAGACAACTACGACGAGGTGGCACGCCTACTCTATCATGCCGGTGTATCTGTCGACATGCAATATGGACTAGAAGGCTCGGGCTCACAAACCGATTATGTAGCCGAAGCATTGATAAGAAACTTCGGTTATGACAACAAGATTGTATATACAACTGCAAGACATCCCGATAATACCAAGTGGCTTGAGCTTATTATCAACGAACTCGCACACGGTCGTGTAGTGGTATATGGCGGTACAGGTGAAGAAGGCGGTCACTGCTGGAATATCGACGGATGGAAACAATCGACTCAAATGGTGCACTGCAACTGGGGCTGGTCGGGATATGGCAACGGATACTTCAGTCTCGACAACTTGGTAGACTCGTACCAAGGCATATCATTCTTATACAACCACCGAGCTGTCTTTGGCGTCGCCGCTCTCACTGCTGCACCCTACGACATTCTATTGCATAACACTCAATTTGCAATAGATACCGAGGCCGGCACAACCCTCTCGTATGTAGAGGTATTGTCGACCGACGATAACGCTACATACAGCTATGAACTGTTTGGCCCCAATGGCACACAATCGCCCTATCAAATAGCTAATAACAAACTCACATCGACCGAGCGAGTAACCGATAGCGATAAGTTCAAGTATGTACGCATAAAAGCCACAAACACTACAACCGGCCAGTCGTACGAGAAAGAATTTAACATCCTGATAGTATCGGCCAATACACACAAACTGATAGGTTCATATAAAGCCTTTGCCAATAGCGCATTTAGTAGCTATCCCGATGAGGAGTGGGAAGTAAGTATCACTGCCGATAAAAATGATGCAAACAAATTGTGGATACAACCGGTATGTACATTTGGTGGACTTAGCCCCACAAATATCACAGCCGTATATGCTACTTATAATGAGACAGCAAGTACACTCACCATGCCCATAGGACAAATATTGTATGAATCACCCGGCTACAAAATGATAACCGGCGTATCACGCGACTATGACACAATAGAGACCTCGGGCAATATTACCCTGCAAGTTACAACCGATGATAAAGGTGTTGTTATTTCGTTGCCCACAGGTATCGTCTTCGGCGTTGGTAATACTATCGGTAATGAATGGTGGTATCAAGCATTGGAGAATATAACCTTCACAAAACAACAGAATAATACCGCACCCTACGGTATAGAGTTGAGCACCACATCATTTGCTATCGGCACAAGCCCCAACACACCTTTGGCCAATGTCGTGGTATTGTGTGACGATAAGAATGCCACATTCAACTACGAGGTGTACGACCGCGTAGGCAACACATCGCCCTACAAAGTTGTCAATAACGTCCTTGTATCGAGCGAAACTATTACCGATAACGATACATTTAAGTATCTGCGCATGAAGGTTACAAACATTTATACAGGAGAGACGTATGAACAAGAGTTCGATATACAGGTCATTGAGAACAAGGCGGCCATGTTCGTTGGAGAATATACTGCTTTTGCAAACAGTGCATTCAAAGGCTATCCTGATGAAGAGTGGGTTGTAAATATCACCGCCGACAGCAGCGAACCTAATAAGATATGGATACAACCCATATGCTTGTTTGGTGGTCTTGAAGCAAGTGACATAGAGCCTGTTTACGCCACCTACGATGTTGCCAAGGGTACA
>CAJGDT010000244.1 GCA_904502265.1 uncultured Barnesiella sp.
ATTTGTACCACCTATGGACAGCGAAAAGATAACACAGCCAATAGACCAGCCCACGGCAATGGTGTTGCGTACCGAGGAGTTGGTAAAGAAGTATCGCCAGCGTACGGTGGTAAACCATGTGTCGATCAATGTGACACAAGGAGAGATTGTAGGATTGTTGGGCCCTAACGGTGCCGGCAAGACTACAACATTTTATATGACTACGGGTCTTGTTCCACCCAACGAGGGCCATATTTATCTTAACGACCTCGACATAACCGATTATCCTGTATATAAACGTGCACAGCATGGTATTGGCTACTTGGCACAAGAGCCATCGGTATTTCGTAAGCTCTCGGTAGAGGACAATATACGAGCTGTGTTGCAGATGACCAATACAAGTGCCGAGTATCAGCGCGAAAAGTTAGAGAGCCTTATTAGCGAGTTTCGCTTGGGCAAGGTGCGCAAGAATTTGGGTGACCAACTCTCGGGCGGTGAGCGTCGTCGTACCGAGATAGCGCGTTGCTTGGCTATTGACCCCAAGTTTATTATGCTCGATGAGCCATTTGCCGGTGTCGATCCCATTGCGGTAGAGGATATTCAGTATATCGTGTATAAGCTCAAGGAGAAGAATATAGGTATTCTTATAACCGACCACAATGCTCCTGAGACGTTGAGTATTACCGACCGTGCTTATTTGCTCTTTGAGGGAAAAATTCTCTTTCAAGGATCGTCGGAAGAACTTGCCGAAAACCCTGTAGTGCGTGAGAAATATCTGGGTCGTAGTTTTGTATTCCGTCGTAAGAAATTCGATTGATATCTTAACTAAGCATTATATGATAAAGAGGGTACACTCGTGAGTGCACCCTCTTTGTTATATTAAAGTGTGGCGTTATCTAAAAATATTACGGCCTATAATGCGATGATACCAGCGTTGATCGAAGTTGTTTACTGCATCTTCAATGGTCGATATGATGCGTTGTTCGGCTTCATCGCACCAAGTGCGAAACTCGGCATTGGGTTTGTAGTCTTCCATTATATCGAGAAGGCGGTCTATATCGAAATGATTCGATACAATACCTGCGCCAACCTTCATAGCATCATATCCGTTACACTCTTGCTCGATATGTACGGGTACAAGTAGAGCCGGCTTTCCTAAATAGAGAGCCTCGCATACACTTTCGAAACCCGAAGTGGTGGCATATCCGCCGCAACCTGCCATCGACTCAAGAAATTTCGTGTCGTTAATAGTGTGCATAAACAGGCCGGGTTGTAATTCGTATACCTCGGGCATATCGGGTTTATCCCAGAAGAAGTGCATCTCTATCTCGGGGTGTTGCGAATGCCATTGTTGCACCTCGTCGGCAAATCCGCTGTTGAGCATATATCCGTGTATGTATTTTCCTTCTCGGGGTATTGTGTTGCGTACGCTGTTGCGTAATATAGGCGGGACAACAATAATATCGTGCTCGGGGTCGTCATTCATGGGATAGAACGAGAGAGCCAAACGGCGGCATGATCCCACGCTGGTAGCAATTGTGAAAAAACGCAATGGATCGAGCTCAATCTTACTCTTCTTGTTGGGGAATTCAAAGTCTTTGTGCAAGAAAAGATATTGATGTCCTATGCTTATAATGGGCAACTGAATTGGAGCCAGGTAGTTGGAAATACCTATCATTACGTCGTAGAAGTTAATGATAGCATCAGGCTCAATTTGTGCTATGCTGGTGCGCAACTTATGCATCGAGAGCGAAAAGCCCGGAAGCTTTATTATGTTCTCGATAAAAGAGTTGAAATATGAGGGCCGTTTTCCTCCTACGCCTTGTACGAAATTGGGGCTTTCGAAAGAGTCTATCTTTGTGCCATGCATGCGTTCGTAGAAATATTGGGGTATGATACGAGCCGGATTTTTACCCACCATGCATGCTACCACCTCATGCCCGTTGCGCTCGAGCATGGCTTTCATCTCGATGGCTTGCATAAAATGGCCTCGTCCTTCGCCTTGTACTACAAACAGAAATTTCATATTCGGTAATATTATATTATAAAGGCAAAGTAAATAAGATTTTGCAATAAAAGCAAGAGTTATTTCTATTTTATAGGTGTAAATAGGGGGTGTATTGGGGCAAAAAAAACTGGGTGCAACATCACGCGATGTTGCACCCAGGTGTATAGGATGTGTGTATTATTGGATTAGAATACCAATACTTTCTTGTTGTTGACGATATACAAGCCGGGAGCGAGTTGTATAGTAGTATTGCTCTCAACGTTGGCTACAGTTACCAATACACCTTGTGCGTTGTAGATTGTGATTTGTGTAGCCTCTGTAGCATAGATGTGGATAGCGCCTTTGGTTCCATAGATGGTTGTGTTACTGTTGGCAGCGCTTTCGATAGCACTATCTTCGGGGATAGCTTTCCATGCCTCAACTACATCATTTTCGTGATA
>CAJGDT010000245.1 GCA_904502265.1 uncultured Barnesiella sp.
ATCAGCGACAGCCTCATGGCTTTGATCGGAAGTGGTTCTCTTACAATGGAAGAGGCTCAACCCATTTTCATGGAAAAGGTTGAAGGTATTGACGAACCCGTTGTGAAGGTAATGGAAGAGCAACTTGCTCGTCACAACAACGATGTATTGGGTATCATGTTGCTCGAAACATACATCTCGACAGGTGCCGACGATGAGGATGTTGATGCCATGCTCGAACAAATGGGCGATGTAGTGCTTACAAGTGCCAAGATTGCACCCATTGTTGAGTCACGCAATAAGATGAAAGCTACCGCTGCCGGTAGTAAATTTGTCGACTTCACTATCGAACAAGAAGATGGCACAACCGTTTCATTGAGTGACTATGTAGGTAAGGGCAAGTATGTCTTGGTTGACTTCTGGGCTTCATGGTGTGGTCCTTGCCGCAGAGCCATCCCCGGCATTATCGAACTCTATAACGAGTATAATGCCAAAGGTCTCGAGATACTTGGTGTAGCCGTATGGGACAAGCCCGAAAACACTCGCCAAGCCATTGAAGAAGAAAAGATGCCTTGGCCTCAAATCATCAATGCCCAAGAGATACCTACCGACATATATGGCATCACCGGCATACCCCACCTCATCTTCTTTGCACCCGATGGCACTATTGTTACTCGTGGTTTGCCTAACGATGAGTTGTTCGATACTATAAAAGAGGCTTTTGATAAAGAATAAATATCACAAAAACACGCCAACTATGAAACGCAATAATCTTTTTATCGCACTGGTTGCAACATTACTATTTGCGTCTTGCTGTTGCAAAGACAATACATTCAAGGTAGAAGCATTAATCGACAACATGCCCGATACCCAATTCTACCTCGTAGACAAAATGGCCATAGAGGTTATTGATAGTACATTTGTTACCGATGGTGTTGTTGCTTTCACACAACAAGTTGATACTGCCTTCGAAGCTATTATCGTAGATGCTACATATGCCACTCCCGGCATGAAATATCACATCAGCGACACTACAGTACACTTCTCGTTTATAGCTGAGCCCGGCAAAAATATAAAGATCGACCTCAACCAAGGCTTGTTGCTTGAGGGAACACCTCTCAACAACGACTATATTGCCTTCAACGAAGCAAATAAAGCCTTGAATGGTCGCATGAAAATGTTGAGCGACAGCCTCACTGTCTTGATGGAGAACAACACATTAACTCCCGAGGATGCCGAAAATGCATTCTATGCCGAGCGTGATGTACTCAACAATACCTTTATAGAGCAATTGGAAGCCTTGCTCCCTGCTCACACCAACGACATTGTGGGTGCTATCATCCTTAACACCTATCTTGCCAAATGTGAAGATGACAGCCGTATTGACGCTGTATTGGCTACCATGAGCGACTACGTATTGAAAAATCCGGCCGTTGACCGTCGCATACAACGTCGCATCAAGCTCCAAGAGACAGCCGAGGGCATGCCCTTCAAAGACTTCTCGGTAGAGCAAGAGGATGGCACAAGTGTGTCGTTGAGCAACTATGTAGGCAAAGGCAAATACGTATTGGCCGACTTCTGGGCATCATGGTGTCCTCCCTGTCGCAAATCTATGCCTTTGTTAAAGGAACTCTACAACGAGTGTCACGATAAAGGTCTTGAGATATTAGGTATTGCCACTCGCGACAAAGTTAAAGACAGCCTTCGCGCCATTGAAGAGGAACAAATGCCTTGGCCTCAAATATTGAGTGACAAGAACCCCGGTGCCGAGACCTATGGTGTAAATGGAATTCCCCATCTCATACTCTTTGCGCCTGACGGTACCATTGCATTGCGCGGATATCCCGATGAGGACTTCCTCAATCAAGTAAAAGATTTGATAACAAAACAATAAGAGACATACAATATGGAAAACCCCTTGTTTATATACAACACCCTCAAGCGCACCAAAGTACCCTTTGTGCCCTTGAATGCGCCCCACGTAGGCATGTACGTGTGCGGTCCTACAGTATATGGCGATGGTCACTTGGGACACGCACGACCGGCTATCACATTTGACATTTTGTTCCGTTACCTCACACACCTGGGATATAAGGTGCGTTATGTGCGCAACATTACCGACGTAGGTCACTTGGAACATGACGCCGATGAGGGCGAGGACAAGATTGCCAAGAAAGCCCGATTGGAGCGTCTTGAGCCTATGGAAGTGGTGCAACACTACCTCAACCGCTACCACAAGGCTATGGAGGCACTCAATGTATTGCCCCCCAGCATCGAACCTCATGCTTCGGGCCATATTATTGAACAAATAGAGTACATCAAGAAGATATTCGAGGCCGGATATGCCTATGAGAGCGAGGGCTCGGTATACTTCGATGTAGAGAAATATAATGCCGACCATCATTATGGTAAGTTGTCGGGTCGCAATATCGAGGAGTTG
>CAJGDT010000246.1 GCA_904502265.1 uncultured Barnesiella sp.
AGGAATATCGACGAACTGAACCTCAGCAAGGTGCATCATGCCATTGTATACACAACAGGACGGTATGAAAAGTCACCAACCCTGAACCGTGCTTATGCCGTTGCCAATATTCTCTGGGGAGAGCCTACCGAAATGCTCAACTGCCAAGAACTGTGCGATAATGATAATTTAAGAAAACTCTACAGCAGCGACGAGGTGTGTATATGGACACATATCGATGCACTATTCAACAAGCGCAAGGAGGTTATTCACCACATTCAGGCATATATCAAGGAAGAAAAACACATAATCCTATATGACAACCCCAAGAATGTCGAGAAGTTTTTCTCAATCTACCCCGAGTTGCGCGACCTATTCGATGAGCAATATACCTTCCGAGGCACAAGTGCTACTGCCAAGGAGGTAGCCTATCGCTTCCACCGAGAAATAAAATCGAATAAAAAGTTCCTCATCAGCGAGGAGGCAACACGCTACATATACGAAACGCTCACCCATAAGACTGCCCAAAACGAGAATATCGACAACTACGACCACAACCTCGTTGGGGAATTTATACGGAACAGCGTGGTCAACAAGGTCGAGAGACGCATTCTCAACATGCCATACGAACTTATAATGATGATGGGCGAACAAGCCAAGCGCCTACTCATCGAGGATATTGACTTTGGCTATTTCGCTACCAATAAGCCGGCACATATTAACACAAGCGATTGTCTGGGTGAGCTCGATAAAATGATAGGACTGAACAACATCAAGGGGGAGATAATGACTCTCGCCACACAATTACAATTCAATCAACGTCGCCTATCGCTGGGCTTGCCTGCAGGCACAACAGGATGCCACCACATGATTTTTACCGGCAGTCCCGGCACAGGAAAAACTACTGTAGCGAAGATGATAGGAAAGATATTTCACAGTTTGGGTCTCTTATCAAATGGAGAGGTTATCGTAACCGAACGAGCACAACTGCTGGGTAAATACATAGGCGATACCGAGGATAATGTGAAAAACATCCTGAAAAATGCCAAAGGCAAAGTTCTCTTTATCGACGAGGCGTACACACTATGCCGCAGTGCAGACGACGATAGAGACTTTGGCCGTCATGCCATCGAAGCATTGCTTACAACACTGGCCGACGACACAGCCGACATACTGATAATCATGGCCGGATATAAAGCCGAAATGGATACCATGTTGAGTATTAACACAGGATTAAGAGGTCGCTTTCCGCACCAATGGCACTTTGACGACTATTCGTGCGATGAGTTGATGCAGATAGCACACGACATGCTACAAGAACAACAATTTACACTTACGCCCGATAGCGATGCGTTATTGCGTGAGATAATCAATAAAAAGTTAAGCGCATGCGACCCGGAGTTTAGCAATGCTCGCTGGATAAAACAATACATCACCCACCGGGTATTGCCCGCCATGGCCGAGCGTGTAATGAAGTTGGCCGAGTGTAACGATCGCAGTGTATATACCACAATAGAGGCTTGCGACATAACCTCCACTCCCACACCCGTGGCTACAAGCGAGCGAAAGAGACGCAATCGCATAGGATTCTGCACACTGCAACATAGTGAAGCAGCATAATAAGCAAGCGAAAAGAGACAACCTCCTTGCAATTCTATGAGATAAACTTTACCTTTGTATTCATCAAAATTACTACTTAGCAATGGACAAAAAAGAACGTGCCGAAGCGCTGTTGCGCATGGGCGAATCATATATAAGCGGCGATAAAGGCGCCAAGAAGGACTATGCCGCTGCCATAAAGGTGTGGAAAGAGGCTGCCGAACTGGGCAACGTTGATGCACAATACAACCTGGGCGTATGCTACAACAATGGTACCGGTGTGAAGGCCGATAATGCCGAGGCTGCCCGTTGGTGGCTCAAAGCAGCCAAACAAGGCGATGTAACGGCCATTTTCAATATAGCACTATTCTACCAACAAGGTATAGGCGTAAAACAAAACTATGCCGAGAGCTTGCGTTGGATGGAGCTTGCCGCCAAACAAGACGACCCCGACGCGATGTACCAGATAGGTATGTATCACGAAAACGGATGGGGTGTGCCCACCAATGCCGAGGAGGCTCAAAAGCACTATCTTCTTGCCGCCGAGAAGGGTCATCCCAAAGCTCAAACCCTAATAGGCACAGAGCTATACAACAATGGCGAATATGCCAAAGCCGTTGAGTGGTTTGAGAAGAGCGCCGAGCAAGGCTTTGCCGATGCTCAGTACTACATGGCACGATGCTACCACAATGGTCATGGCGTAGAACAAAACTACGAGGAAGAAGCCGCATACTATCAAAAGGCTGCCCGCCAGGGTCACACC
>CAJGDT010000247.1 GCA_904502265.1 uncultured Barnesiella sp.
AAGGAGTTTCGCGATACGGTAAGCACAGGTGGTAATAACTTTATCGTGAGGCTCAATGACCGCATCAAGTCGCAACAATCTATACAAGTAGTAGCCGGTGGCGATTATACATTCCGCGCCTTCGATCGCCCCTTCAAGGTGTCGCTCGAGGCATATTACAAGAAACTCAACGACCTCATTCCTTACGAAGCCAACAACGTGAAGTTATGGTATAGTGCCCAGAACGAATCGGAGGGTTATGCAGCCGGCCTCGACTTTAAACTGTATGGCGAGTTTGTACCCGGAACCGACTCTTGGCTCAGCTTCTCGCTCATGCGTACCGAAGAGAAGATAAACGAGGTGTGGGTTCCGCGTCCCACCGACCAACGCTATAGTGTGGGCATCTTCTTCCAAGACTATGTACCCAAGTTGCCAATGTTCAAGATAAGCCTCAAGGGTATCATCTCCGATGGTCTCACCTTTGGCGCACCTATGAAGGGTAGGGCCGAGGGCTATTATCGCGCACCGGCCTATAAGCGTGTAGATATGGGACTTACCTACATCATTATAGGTGGAGAAGAGCAGTGGTCTAAATATGGCTTCTGGCGCAACATCAAGAGTGCCACCATTGGTGTCGATGTATTCAACCTCTTCGACTTTGCCAATGTCAACTCATACACCTGGGTGACCGATGTAAACAACGTGCAATATGCCGTACCCAACTACCTCACCCGCCGACAACTCAATGTGCGATTGGCGGTAAAATTCTAATCATATAGAGGCATATTCAGCACCCTATTCGATGGCTTAAAGAGCACTTATATTTGAGAGCGGATACAACTTTATATCGAAGCATAAATAAAACAACCGCCCGTACTTCGTTGAAGAAGCGCGGGCGGTTTTATTTACAGCAATAGTTGTTTTACAAAGCCACTTTTTTCACTTTACTACCTATTACTTTTATATACACACCATTGGTCGGATTTTTAACATTGAAACCGTTAAGATCGTAGTATTTAACGGCTTCACTATCTACGCACACGCTGTTGATATCCGAATAAATATCAATCGTGCAAGTTGCACTTAGGTCACTTCCATCTACAGTTTTGGCAGTAACGGTAGCAACACCCTCTTGTAGAATGCAGACTCTTACACTGGTGTTGTCTATAGGCTCTATGCTTACTAATAAATCGTCTGATACACTCCACACCACACCTTTTTCTGTAGTGTCATCGGGATATACCGTTGCTTTAAGCACAACTATTTCACCCACGATAGCTTCAATTTTATATAGATTTAGTTCTATGCTCTCGGCAAGTGTAGGTTCTACAGTCACACCGCAATTTGCACTCAAGTTACTTCCATCGGTAGTGGTTACAGTGATAATTGCACTGCCTACTTGATGGGCAGTCACGACTCCGTTCTCAACAGTTGCAACATTGTTATCGGATGAACTCCACTCCACACTCTTATTAGTGGCATTATCGGGACGTACCGTTGCTATGAGTGTAGTCGTTTCATTGACTTTTAGCGCTGCCTCAGCGCGGTCGAGAGTAATACTTTCGGCTAATGTTGACTCAACAGTTACACGACAAATTGCACTTAAGTTACTACCATCGGTAGTGGTGGCCGTAATATCAGCCGTACCAACTTTATGAGCAGTAACCACACCATCAATTACAGTTGCTACACTCTCATCCGAACTGCGCCAAACCACATTCTTATTAAGAATAAAAGAAGGGGAAATAGTTACATTCAGCGTTTCACTTTCGGCTACTTTCAGTCTAATTTCGGACTTGTCGAGTGCGATACTTTGTGCCAAACGCGCAGGAATGGTATAACTGAATAAGCTCTCTGATGATACATTTTCACTCTTATTAGTACTAAATACAAGATTATCAATGCTTACAATACTGTTATCAATGGTTCCTGCACCATTATTCACATACGATAGAGTAAAAATTTCACCATCATTTCCTTTAATAGGTGTGTTGTTAAGCGAGAAAATGATGATACGATAGCTTCCATTTCCTATTTTTGTCACAGTCGAAGAAAGTCCGTCAAGGCGATTGCTCGACTTGATACCATCGCTTGGTATATTCATTCCATTCAACCAATGAATATCCATCTGCATAGCTACTACTTCGCTGTAGTTTTTCAGACTTACGCTTAAATCATATCCATCTTCGGTAAATTCACCCGAAAGTTCAAGGCTGTTGGGCTCGTACACATTTCCGCTTACCTCTACTTGTTTCATTCGGTTTTGCGGGTCATTGGTGTAGATATTCATCAGTGTCGAGTGGTGGCCTTTTACGGTCGATTTATATTGTACCGTAATCTCTGCCG
>CAJGDT010000248.1 GCA_904502265.1 uncultured Barnesiella sp.
TCCGTCATGCTTCTCGGCAGTACCATCGGTAAGGGGCTGGAACCAGTGCGAATAGTGAGTAACACCCATATCTATGGCCCACTGCTTCATTCCTGCAGCTACGCTATCGGCAACCTCACGGCTCAGTGCCTTCTGGTTGTCAATGGCATCGACCAACGCTTCGTAGGTCTTGATAGGGAGATAACGAAACATCTTCTCGCGGTTAAACACATACTCGCCATAATAATCCGACGGGCGACCCTTAGGTTCTTGAACCTCAACCGGTTCGCGACCCAATGTCTCTTCTACTGCCTTAAATCGCAACATAACAGTCTTCTTTATTGATGTTATTTGTATAGTATTTGTATCAAAATTCTATCTATAAGCACTCCTATTGTTACTACTTATAGCATTAGATTTCTTCAGCACAAATGTAAAGGAATTTTGCCTTTGTACAAAAGTGAAAATAAACAATTTTATGGTTTTGATTTTTTTTGTACATTTGTCAAATAAAATAACCTTAAAAACTAAAATAACATGCTTTGCGCAATAGAATGGAACCCCTCTCCCATCCTCTTTTCAATCGGAGATTTTGCAGTACGATACTATTCAATGTGGTGGCTTGTTGGTCTTGCTGCAGCATACTTCATTTTACAACAATTGTATAAGCAACAAAAGTTGGGTGATCAAAATTTTGACCGCCTCATCCTTTATGCCTTTATAGGTATATTTGTGGGCGCCCGACTGGGTCACTTCCTGTTTTACGACCCTATATACTTCATTACTCGCCCGCTTGAGATACTCTTACCTATCGCTCGCGATGCCGCAGGAAAATATCATATTGTAGGATATGCCGGATTGGCCAGTCATGGAGGTACATTAGGTCTGATGTTAGCTCTATGGCTCTATGCTCGCAATACCGGTGTAAACCTATGGCAAACCCTCGACAACATTGCCGTAGCAACCCCGATCACTGCATGTTGCATACGCATGGGTAACTTCTGGAACTCGGAGATTATAGGTAATCCCACAGGTAGCGACTGGGGCATTATCTTCAGTCAGGTAGACAATGTAGCACGCCATCCATCACAACTCTATGAAGCTATTGCATATATCATCATATTTGTCATAGGAATTGCTCTCTACGCAGGATTACACAAGAAATTACACCGTGGATTCTTCTTCGGATATTGCCTTACAACAATCTTTATTGCCCGCTTCTTTATTGAGTTTTCAAAGGTCAATAATGGTATCTTTGAAGGCTTTACACTCAACACAGGTCACTACCTAAGCATACCTTTTGTTGTATTGGGTATCTACTGCATGCTGAATAAGAATGTAGATAAGCTCACTCTCGGAAGTGATAAAAAGAGAAAATAGGCCATATCATCATGAGGAAAATTGTTATGTCGGCGACCCTACTACTATCGGCATTGAGCGCCATGTGTAATACGCCTATTAATGCCGAATGGGGTATTATATCGCTGTGTTGCGCCCACCTTCGCGCCGAAGCTCGTCATGGTTCAGAGATGGTCACACAAGCCATTATGGGCACTCCTGTAAGAATTGTTGAGCATGGCGAAGAGTGGTATCGCATAATAACCCCCGAGGGTTACGAAGCCTGGGTACATCCGCAGTCAATAGCCCTCAAGAGTGATGAGGATATGCAACAATGGCGCAATGCAACACGCTATATATATACCCATGTGCAAGGATATGCCTATGCACAAGCACATCGCAACGCTCATGCAATGCCCATGAGCGACTTAGTACTGGGATGTATTGTAGAAGGAACCGGCAAGAAAGTACGTGGATATATCGAGATAAAGACTCCGGATAATCGCATAGGCTACGTACGA
Source organism: uncultured Barnesiella sp. (assembly GCA_904502265.1). Lineage (GTDB taxonomy): Bacteria > Bacteroidota > Bacteroidia > Bacteroidales > Barnesiellaceae_A > Barnesiella_A. The sequence goes on from CAJGDT010000248.1 coordinate 1,839, forward strand.
CAAGACGAAGTTCAAGAATTGAAGTCATGGTCACAACAAAAGCCCAACATGCTACGACTTGAGCAAGAAGCTCGCATGATGATGGGTACGACCTATCTGTGGGGAGGACTGTCGCCTAAAGGAGCCGACTGCTCAGGATATACCAAGTTGTTATATTTCTCGCAAGGTATTATATTGTTACGCGACGCATCGCAACAAGCAACTACGGGCGAGGAGATAGACCACACCGACTACCGCAATTTGCAACGAGGCGACCTACTCTTCTTTGCCAACGAAAAGGGTCGCATCAACCATGTTGCCATATACTTGGCCGACGGCAAGTATATCCATAGTTCGGGCTACGTAAAGGTAAACAGCATGCTACCCGACGACGCTCTTTATAACGGACTTGAGGTCGTAGCCGCGCGTCGCATCACAACAGCCATAGGCAACGAGGGCATTACACCGGTAAGTATACACCCTTGGTATATCGAAGAGTAATACCAA
>CAJGDT010000249.1 GCA_904502265.1 uncultured Barnesiella sp.
CTCTTATCCATTGTACAATCAGTTTTTGTTGTGCAGCTTGTTGACAAACTTCATATCATGCTCGACCATGATGCGCACGAGTTCGGCAAAGGGAGTTTTGCAAGGATTCCAGCCGAGGAGTGTCTTGGCCTTGGTGGGGTCGCCGAGCAGTTGGTCAACCTCGGTAGGACGGAAGAACTTGGGATCGACCTCGACCAATACACGACCAGTGGCAGTGTCGATACCTTTTTCGTCGACACCCTCACCTTCCCAACGAAGTTCGATACCTGCCTCGCGGAATGCGATGGTACAGAATTCGCGTACGGTGTGGTACTCGCCTGTAGCTATAACAAAGTCCTCGGGTGTGTCATGTTGTAACATGAGCCACATGCACTCGACATAGTCGCGAGCATAGCCCCAGTCGCGCAACGAGTTGAGGTTACCCAAATAGAGTTTGTCTTGATAACCTTGAGCAATGCGAGCAGCGGCCAAGGTTATCTTGCGGGTAACAAAGTTCTCGCCACGGCGCTCGCTCTCGTGGTTGAAGAGAATACCATTAACGGCAAACATATCGTAGGCCTCGCGGTAGTTCTTGGTAATCCAGAAGCCGTATTGCTTGGCAACACCATAGGGCGAACGCGGATAGAAAGGAGTAGTCTCCTTTTGAGGAACTTCCTGTACTTTACCAAAGAGTTCGCTTGTAGAGGCTTGGTATATGCGACACTTCTTCTCAAGGCCTAGTATGCGCACCGCTTCAAGCAGACGAAGTGTGCCCACGGCATCGACCTCGGCTGTATATTCGGGGACATCGAAGCTCACCTTTACGTGGCTCTGAGCCGCGAGGTTGTATATCTCGTCGGGCTGTATCATCTGTATGATGCGAATGAGCGACGAAGAATCGGTCATGTCGCCATAGTGGAGATTGAGCAGACGTTTGTTTTTCATATCACGCACCCACTCGTCGAGATAAAGGTGCTCGATACGAGCCGTATTGAACGAAGAACTGCGACGCAAGATGCCGTGTACTTCGTAGCCTTTTTCGAGTAGGAATTCGGCCAAGAAAGATCCGTCTTGACCTGTAATACCTGTGATAAGCGCTTTTTTCATTATCGGATAGTTTTATAATTCAAAGAGGATGATGTGTGTATAAAATCTTACTCGGCCGAGAAGTCTTTGATGCGTTGTTCCTGGTCGAGCTTGCAGATGAGCAGGGTGTTGTCCTTCTCGGCAACGATGTATCCGTCGAGACCTTGCACTACTACGCGACGATTTTGCGGAGCATGAACAATACAGTTGCTACTATCGAACAACTTGACATTACCCACAGTGGCATTGCCACACTCGTCGTGCTCGATGTGAGTGTGCAACGAGCCCCAAGTACCGAGGTCGCTCCAACCAAAATCGGCAGGATGCACGTAGATATAGGGAGACTTCTCCATGACCGCATAGTCGATAGAGATGTTGGGGCATGTGGGGAATAGATTGCCGATAACCTCCGCCTCGTTTGGGGTGTATAGCGCAGGAGCTATGTTGTTGAAAATCTCGGCAAGGTCGGGCTGGTATGCAGTGATAGAGTCGACAATAGTCTTGACGTTCCAGACAAATATACCTGCGTTCCAGAGGTAATTGCCGGCAGCCAAGTAAGACTTAGCCACCTCGAGATTGGGTTTCTCCTTGAATTGCTCAACCTTGCAAATCTCGCTATCGGGTAGCTGATTGCCGGCTGCTATGTATCCATAACCAGTCTCGGGACGGCTGGGACGAATACCGATGGTAACGATAGCGTTGCCTTGTGCAGTGAAGTTGAGGGCTTGCGAAATGACACGTTGGAACTCGACGGTGTTAAGCACGAGGGCATCGCTGGGCGTAACAACAATGTTGGCATCGGGGTGACGTTGCTGAATCTTCCACGCTACATAGGCAATGCAAGGCGCAGTGTTGCGACGGCAAGGCTCGGCCAAGATATTGTCGACGGGAATCTCGGGTAACTGCTCACGTACTACCGACACATACTGCTCGGAAGTAACGACCCAAACGTGTTTGGGGTCACAAATACCACGAAAACGATCGACAGTGAGTTGAATGAGTGTGCGACCACAACCCATAACATCGATAAATTGCTTGGGACACTCGGGGGTGCTCATGGGCCAAAAACGGCTACCAATGCCACCGGCCATTATTACTACGTGATTATTGTTATTCATATCGTTCTATATTTTTAAGTCCGACACGACACATGTGCTGTCGGGATGAGGTTAAACATGGGTATATGGCACATACATGTTGCGATGCATGATGAGTGCCGAAAATTTTATTTTATCGCAAATGCGTGCACACAG
>CAJGDT010000250.1 GCA_904502265.1 uncultured Barnesiella sp.
AGAGCGGTAGTCAATATATCATGGGCAATGCCGGTCGCCACGAGATTATTCTCACACAGAGCGGTATTGGCAAGGTAAATGCCGCTATACGCACCTTCGAGTTGATAGACAAATATCACCCCGACATCGTTATCAACAGTGGCGTGGCGGGCGGTATAGACAAAGAGACCCGCGTAATGGATATGGTAGTAGGCACCGATGTAGTATACCACGATGTGTGGTGTGGCGAGGGTAACGAATATGGCCAAGTGCAAGGCCTTCCCGACCGATTTGCCGGCAATAAAGAGCTGGTAGAAAAGGTCTTGAACGCCAACCAAGGCAAGCGCGTATATGGTGGATTGATATGCAGTGGTGACAAGTTCATTACCGATCGTGAAGAGCTGGAGAGCATCAAAGCACGCTTCCCCGAAGGCATGGCTTGCGACATGGAGAGTGGCGCCATTGCACAAGTGTGTCATATATGCAAGGTTCCTTTCATCTCTATGCGCATCATCAGCGACACCCCCGGCGTAGAGGGTCACTGGGAGCAATACACCAACTTCTGGGAGGCTGCCCCCAAAGAATCTTTTGCCATACTACGCAACACTATTGAAAATCTCTAAATCACATAACAACATGAAAAAAATACCCAGTTTCACAATAGACCACCTCAACTTGCTACGAGGCATTTATGTATCGCGCAAGGACTATATGGGCGAACATGTAGTAACTACATTTGACATCCGCATGAAAGAGCCCAACCGCGAGCCGGCATTGGGATACGGAGCCTTGCACACCATCGAGCACTTGGCTGCCACATTCTTACGCAACCACCCTGTGTGGGGCGAGAAGATTGTCTTTTGGGGCCCTATGGGCTGCTGCACCGGCAACTACTTCCTCATGCAAGGCGACCTCGATAGCCGCGACATCGTAGAGTTGATGCGCGAGACATTCCGTTTCATTCGCGACTTCGATGGCGAAGTTCCCGGACAAGCCGCACGCGACTGTGGAAACTACCTGCTGCACGACCTGCCCATGGCACGCTGGGAGGCCGACAAGTACCTACGCGAAGTATTGGATGTAATCGAGGATAAAAACCTCATCTACCCCACTATTTAAAGAAACAATTGCCCCCTATAACAGACGAGGCGATGTGTCGTAGACACATCGCCTCGCTACTTTTATATCAGTCCTTTTTAAAGGCGGAAAGTCAAACCCAAGTTTACAAAGCAACCTGCTGTGTGACCAGCTTCGAAATTAAACGCTGTTGTGGGTGAGAAATAGTAACGAAGACCTACAGCCGAAGTCCAATCGATACCACCACCAAAGTGATTCTCAGCCATGGCTATACCGCCACCAAAACCGGCTACTACATAAGTATCGAGCTTATCTACAAATTGATAGTGGAATGAGCAGTTGGCAACAACCGAAATAGCATCATGGTTGAAATTCCAACCGATGGTATTATTCACCGATGCACCAACACCCAACGAAGCCTTACCATCGAGCCATCCATCAGCAACACCATAGTCTATAGCCACTCTTTGACCAAAACCATTACCAAAACCAAGTGTTATTGATCCTAACAAATCATTCTTTGCAAACACGCCATTGGCGTATGCACTGCTTGCAGCTAAACCTAAAACTGCAACCAATAAAACAGATAAAAGTTTCTTCATGTTTCTAAATATTTACATTAATAATGTTTATTCCTTACATGCAAAGATAGTAATTTTTTACAAAAACGGAAATATTATGTAAAAATTTTCCATTTACATGAGTTGCCGAATGATTTCGCTGTTACAGGGTTTTGGTACTACAGACCACTTTGGGTATCAGCCCATCTTACCTGTAAGGTAGGCTTTGGTGCGTTCGTCCAATGGGTTGGTAAACATCGTTTCGGTATCGCCGTACTCAACCAACTCACCCAAATACATAAACATCGACTTTGATGATATACGCCTTGCCTGTCCCATATTGTGTGTAACGATAAGGATTGTTACCTCTTTCTGCAACTCCAACAGCAACTCCTCAATATGCTTGGTTGCAATCGGGTCAAGGGCCGATGTAGGCTCGTCCATCAACAACACATCGGGCTTCATCGCCAGGGCACGGGCGATGCACAATCGCTGTTGCTGACCACCCGAGAGGAATGTTCCCTTCTTGTTCAACACATCTTTCACCTCCTCCCATAGGGCTACACTACGCAGGCAACGCTCTACAGTAGCATCTTTCTCTGCCTTTGAAAGTTTGATACCATTCAAGGCAAATCCTGACAGCACATTGTCGTAGATACTCATTGTGGGGAACGGTGCAGGACGCTGGAATACCA
>CAJGDT010000251.1 GCA_904502265.1 uncultured Barnesiella sp.
GGTGGGGATATGATTTTAGGTTGTAATAATTCGATTATTTATGAAAAGAAATGATTATATTGACTTCATCAAAGGAGTTGCTATCCTGTTGGTGCTCGTGGGGCATGCCATCCAATACTGCTATGGCGCGGAGTATTTCTTGCAAGGGGCATACTTCAGCAATCCCATATTCAAGTTTATCTATTCGTTTCACATGCCGCTGTTCATGGCTGTCAGTGGTTATCTTTTAGAGCGCACATTAAAGCATCGCACCGAGAGAGAAGTGATGCAGAGACGTTTGCGCCAATTAGGAATTCCCATCTTGAGCTTTGGAGCATTGGCCTTCGCCATCAAATGTGCGGTACATCCGATATATGACATTGCAGAATGTATAAAGGAGCTGTTCCACACTTGCATCGGCAATCTTTGGTTTCTATGGGCATTACTCTACAATCAGTTGTTACTCCTATTCATCCGATACATTAGCGACAAAGTATGGATGTATATGTTAGCGGGCATCTTAATATACTTCATTCCTGACAATGATTATATACCTGCACAATACACCTTCCTTTATCTTTTCCTCATCATGGGATATATGACAAGCAAGTATTCTCTTGAGAAAATCTATACGAAAAAGAATCGTTTGAAATTATCGGCAAGTATGTTGGTGTTATATATAGTCGCTCTATATGTCCGTACACAATGCACAAGAACGTGTAATTGGGAAATATTGAGCAATGTTATACCCACTTTCAATCGACAACTCATTGCCCTATTTGCCTTAGGTTGGATTATACCTCTACTTTACGGATTATACCGCACATTTTCCACAAGACGTATCGCTAGTTTTATTCTGATGGCAGGCCAAAACTCATTGGCAATATACTACTTTCAAACACTGATATTCATTCTCGTCTCACGCATATGTCATTTGCTCCCCTCATACGGAGTATTGGGTGTACTTATCGGAGGTATAGTCATTACCACCGAATGCCTCTTACTGGCTCAGTGGTGTAAACGACATAAAGCTACGCGATTGTTAATATTGGGGAATAAATAAGCACTATACACAAAAATGGCTACGCTAAATACCTATCCAAGCATTAGGAACAAAACGAATGCGATGAAATAACCATGCCACAAGGTAACTGGCAACGCTGGCAACTAGGGCAATCACTGCAGGACGCAACCACAAGATGCACCAGTGCCATACATCAAGTGTACATAGTAGCGAAACCAAAGGAACATGCACGAAATAGACCACATAGGTATATTGCCCTGCCGAGGTAACAAGCCCCACCACCCTATCGGGTACAGTGCACGACTTAAGCAACAAAAACAAACATACAGTGGCCATCACATGAAACAATGATGTGTCAATCCCGACACTAATCCCCCATACATAAAGGATATAGGCCGAGACAAAACCAACAGTGCCAATATACCGATTGAGACGTTCATTGGTGAGGTAACGTACACAATAGTACCCACACAGATAGAAGCCCATATACATGAAAGCAGAACTGTTGTAATAGTGCATAGAACCAAACTGAGGGTAGTATGCCCGCAACACAAGCCATCCAAGCCAAAGCACTAGCCCATAACGTACAAGTTGCTTGGTTTGTGGACCAAGCAAAGCATATTGTAAAAAGGGAGTCAGCAAATAGAGTCCTATAAGCACGAAGATATACCAATAGGCGGCATTGGCCTTACCCGAAAGCATATAGGAAAGATAATTGCATACAGCATCTTGCAGAGTCTGAACATCGGGATATTTATGCATGGCCGCTGAGACAACATATATCACCGTACCCCATAACAGGAAGGGAATTAACAAACGCTTAAAACGACGTGTCAAGAAATCGCGCAGAGGTAGCACCTTTGCGCCAAGCATCAATGAACCTGACAACATAAAGAACAACGGCACACCCAATACCACCAAAGCTTGATAGAAGTAGCGACCTGCACCAACTGAGGGTTCATCGAGCTGTAACCCTGACCAAGCATGCTGCGTGATGACCAACACAATAGCCACCAACCGTATAAAATCAAGCGATGCAATGCGCTGTGTCTTCATGGTCGCCATACGTTACTTCACCACCTTGCGTCTACGCAATGCCTTGTATATCGCACATCCTATCACCAACAGTAAAGTAGCATACATGATGACAATGCACACCATGGCCAGCATGTCACCCTTCTTTACACTTTCAGGATCAAACTCCATGTGTATGCTATGCTTTCCTGCAGGCACATTGATAGCGCGGAGTACATAGTTTACCCGATAGATGTCAACTGGTTTACCATCAACCGTAGCCTTCCAAC
>CAJGDT010000252.1 GCA_904502265.1 uncultured Barnesiella sp.
GCAGCCAGTCGTATGTTCAAGAATTTGTTTGAGTTCTTGGATGCCGAGTATGACGAGCCTACAACGGATTTTGAGAAGAAATTCTTTGACAATATAACTCGTTTTGCCTTCTATGATGCACTCAACGATGCGTGTGTGGTGTTGTATGGCAATACTATCGACGACCTCATGGAGGAGGGTAACTACAAAGAGGTAGTTGCTGCGCTCTTGGGTGAAGATGGTCTTAACTATGGTGCGTTGCCCAAGGGTTTGTTGCAGTTTCATGCATACGAAGACCAAGTGCGTACAGCCATGGAAGAGCACCTTGCCGAGGGTGCACTCTATGCAGGTAATGCAGTTCGTGATGTAAATGTACACTTTACTGTTTCGCACGACCACTTGGAGTTGTTCCAAGACCTCGTAGAGCAAGTGCGTGAGGAGTATGAGCGTGAGTATAATGTGCGTTATCACATCTCATTCTCGGAGCAAAAACCCTCGACCGATACAATAGCTGCCGATATGGATAATAAACCCTTCCGCGATAGCGATGGTTCGCTCTTGTTCCGTCCCGGAGGTCATGGCGCGCTTATAGAGAACCTTAACGATATAGATGCCGATGTTATCTTTGTGAAGAATATCGACAACGTTGTACCCGACCGTCTCAAGGACGAGACTGTAAGATACAAGAAGATAATTGGTGGTGTCCTTGTTTCACTCAAGAAGCAAATAGATGCCTACATGGCACAACTCAAGAGTGGTAATTATACTGCTGCCGACTTGCAAGCGATGCTTACCTTCCTCGAAAAGTCGCTCTATAACCGCAATGAGTCTGTAGCTACACTTGACGATGCTCAATTGGCTGCCTACTTGCTCAAGAAATTTGACCGCCCCATACGTGTGTGTGGTATGGTGAAGAATGTGGGTGAGCCCGGTGGTGGCCCGTTCTTGGCTTATAATCAAGACGGTACTGTGTCGTTGCAAATTCTCGAAAGTTCGCAAATCGATATGAATAATGCCGAGGCTAAAGCATTCTTCGAAAAGGGTACACACTTCAATCCCGTAGATCTTGTGTGTGCCGTGCGCAATGGCGAGGGTGAAAAGTACTGTTTGCCTAACTTTGTCGATAAGAACACCGGCTTTATCTCGTACAAGTCGAAGAGTGGCAAGGAGTTGAAGGCACTTGAACTTCCCGGTTTGTGGAATGGTGCAATGAGCGACTGGAACACCCTCTTTGTAGAAGTTCCCATTGCTACATTCAACCCTGTTAAGACAGTGAACGACCTCTTGCGCGAACAGCACCAATAAATAGTATAACATTGTGATATAAGGAACTTTGGTTTGACGGTACTTACCCTACCTATAATTGAAGTTCCTTTTATAACACATATAGCCCAGTATATCAAATGAAGATAGCAATAATAGGAGCCGGTAATATGGGTGGAGCCATTGCACGAGGTTTGTGCAAAGGTACTATCATTGCACCCACTGATGTTGTGCTGAGTAATCGATCGGCTGCAAAGCTCGATGCCATTCGCTCGGAACATCCGGCTGTGGCTGTTACATGCAACAATCGCGAGGCTGCGCGTGATGCACACATGATAATATTGGCTGTAAAACCGTGGCTAATTAAAGAGGTTATCGACGAGATACAACCTACCCGTGAGCAGGTAGTGGTATCGGTAGCTGCAGGTATAGATTTTGCGAGTCTCGATGCGATGTTGCCCCAACGAGGCAATACCATATTCCGTCTCATTCCCAACACTGCCATATCGCTGCAAGAGAGTCTTACGCTCATATCATCGCACAATGCTACTGCCGAACAGGAACAATTCATGCTCGACATATTCAACGAAATGGGTATGGCTATGCTTATACCCGAGAGCCAAATGTCGGCTGCAACGTCGATGACATCGAGTGGTATAGCCTATGCGCTCAAGTATATACAAGCCGCTATGCAAGCCGGTGTGGAGTTGGGTATATACCCGCACGATGCCATGAAGATGGTGGCACAGTCGATGAAAGGCGCTGCCGAACTTATTTTGCAGAAAGATACACATCCGTCGGTCGAGATAGACAAGGTGTGTACTCCCCGAGGCTACACCATCAAGGGTATCAATACCCTCGAGTCGCACGGATTTACTACAGCTATTATCGAGGCTATCAAATCATCATGTTCATAACACTATGCAACGAAAGACTATACAGTTAACCGCAGCCTCGGGCCTGATACTTGAGGGTGGTGGTATGCGAGGGGTTTTCACCTGTGGTATCCTCGATAACTTTATGGAGCGAGGTA
>CAJGDT010000253.1 GCA_904502265.1 uncultured Barnesiella sp.
GATAAAATATTAATTATATTTTACTATATTTGCAATGTGTAGGCGTTGTCCTATACAAGACATTTTAAAAATATTTGCTCAATAGCCTTCAGAATCACCACCTCGGAAAGTTACGAGCGAAACAATACATATTGGGAGTGTGTACTATAAAGTGCAGGCTCGAACCAATTGTATTGTGGTTTGTGGTGAACCTTGAAGGCGTTGGCAAAAGTCTTCGCTTTCCTTTTATAGTTAGTGCAGATAAAAACAGTGACAATATTGAGGCTGATTGTACATGTTTAACACTAAAATATTATATCATGAAAAAATTTATTTTTTTAGCACTGACAACATTGACACTTGCACTGTGCAGTTGTGGAAAATTCAACGACATTCCTGGTAATGAAGGTGGGCCATCAGATGATCTTATCGTTTCGGTTGTAATTGAACAAATCGAGCAATATGTGATGTATTTTCGCGTAGATTCTACCAATGCCGAGAGAATTTCATATGTTGTAATACCGGCCTCAGAAGAAGTTCCCTCCGCATCATTTGTTTTACTCAATGGCGAGTCTGTACCTATTGATAGCAAAGAGCCGGTTATGGTTACAGAACTGTGGAGCTCTACCGATTATAAGCTACTTATTGCAGCCGAAGGTGCAGGTAAAACAACTATGATTAATCCTATCACGTTCCGTACTAAAGCTGACGGATATATTACATTTCGCAGCACTATATCATCTATAAGTGCTGCCGAATCAAAGGATGGTGTTGTTTCTACTATCAAGCTTCCCATTCAATGCGTTTCACTTGATGGCATTACAGCTTCGGTAAACTTCGCCACGACTGATACAGCTTATGCAGAGGCTGTTCGTGCTAAAGAAGGTACGGATTATATAGTGAAGAGTGTTACTACTTATAACCTCGACGCTAGTAAAAATCACATCAACGAAGTTACTACCGACTTGACTGTAGCCGGTGCTGAAAGAGTTATCAATTTCGATGCCGAGCATTGTTTTGCAACTCTTGTTATCGAAACTATCGACAACTATACAAAAGATGGCAATAAGAAATTTGATGTTGTTCTTACATCTTCTAACGATTGTAGCATCACTAGTTACAATAGAATTGCTATCATAATTGCCGACGATGAGAACCCCTTGAGCCAACTCTTCGGTACTTATACAGCTACTGCAGTTTCTGCTTCCAACGGTTATCCCCCCAATGAAAACTGGGAAGTAACTATCACTGCCGATGACGAGACAGAAGATAAGATATGGATTCACCCCATTTGCATATTCGGTGGCTTGAGTGCACATGACATCTATCCCGTTTATGCGACTGTTGACCTCGCTAAAGGTATCATCCAAATGCCTTATGGTCAATGCTTATACGGTGGTGAAGATCAAGAATACAATATGCTTATTGCAGGTCTCGGTGATCAACCCGACTTGTCTGGTATAAACATTGCGACACTTACAATGGGTGATGAAGTTGTAATTGAATGGCAAAGTGCTTTCGGTGTTGGTAACACTAATGCCAACGAGTGGTGGTACCAAGCTCTTAAAGAGATTGTCTTTACAAAAAAATAATCTATTAACCAATAGTGTTTAACGAGTACCCTTTTTATCATCAAGAATGTAAATCAACCGGTCGTTTCGAAAAAACGCTATTAGAACTATTTAAGTAGGAACATAAACGGAGGGTGTGTCGAAATGAAAATTTTGGCACACCCTCTTTTAAGTAATTGGCACTAAAGATTATTTCTTCCTACAGCCGGTGTGGGTGAACATCTTGTTGCAGTGATGTTCGTTGCGCTCCATGGCGAGGCGCGAGGGTGTGGGATGTTCGAGCTTCTCGAGGTCGGCAATGGCGGCGCGCATGTCATCGAGTAGCATATCGGCCATGTCGCGGCTGAATCCTTGTCGCACGACAATACGCATTACCACCATTTCTTCTATATCCTTGGGCATGGTATATGCCGGAACCATCCAACCACTCTGTTTCAACTTGTCTTGTAGGTCGTATAGTGTCCACTTGGCGGTCTTGCTATAGGTGCGACACATAAACCATATAAAGAGCGGATTGACTACGTCTTGGCAATAATTGACAAAGGGTGTCATCTTGCCTATCTCCTGGTGCAAGTAGCGGGCTATCTCCATCGAGTTGTGTTGTACTTGCTTGTAGCCCTCATATCCGAGTCGGATGAATTGATAGTACTGACCCAATATCTGTGCCGCGGGGCGCGAGAAGTTCAAGCCCACTTGTGTAATGTCGGCTCCCAGATAGTTGACC
>CAJGDT010000254.1 GCA_904502265.1 uncultured Barnesiella sp.
AAAAACCGAGGTGTCAATCATTGGCCATTGATGATTGTAACAGCGTTGTTTGTAACGCTGTATCTCGTATCGAACATCATGGCAGTGAAGGTAATAAGTCTGTTCGGACTATTCTACTTCGATGCCGGTACTATCACTTTTCCCTTTGCCTACATGCTGGGCGACGTACTCACCGAAATATGGGGATTTCGCACCTCCAAGCGCGTAATCTACCTCACACTGGTGTGCAACATTCTGCTGGTGTTGTGCACACAAATAGGTGTGTGGCTACCCTCACCCTCGTACCTCGACGAAACAGCCGTCGCCTACAACCACATATTCAGCTATGTACCCCGTATTGTACTCGGTTCGTTGGCCGGATTCTTGTGCGGAGAGCTATCGAATGCATGGGTCATGGAGCGCATCAAAATACGCATGAAGGGACGCAAACTATGGGTACGCACCATAGGCAGCTCGGCTGTAGGATACATCTTTGATACTGTGCCCTTTGTACTGATAGCCTTCGCCGGCGTTGTGAGCACACACGACCTACTGTACATGCTGGCATTCCAGTATGTATCGAAACTCGTCATCGAGGCAACCATGGGTACACCCATGGCTTACCTTGTGATAGGATGGATAAAACGACACCTTACATCGGAAAAATGGGTATGAAACGCTACGCTGTAATAGAAGAAAAATTTCCTCGCGAATTTGTACTCCTCCAAGGCACAGGATGTCGCTGGGGACGATGCAACTTTTGCGATTATCACACCGATACAAGCACAACACCCTTTGAGGTCAATCGCGAAGTGCTGGCACAAGTAACAGGTAAGTTTGGCACACTCGACATCATCAATTCAGGCTCGGGAATAGAACTTGACAGCGACACTATCAAGTTGATACAAAGCATAGTACAAGAGAAAGAGATAAAGACCTTGTGGTTCGAAATGCACTATATGTATCGACACCGCTTAGCCGAATTTGCCCAACTGTTTACACCCGCTACGGTTAAGTTTCGCTGTGGCATTGAGAGTTTCGACGGCAAGCAACGCGCCCTATGGAACAAAGGTGTAGCCGAAGATGTTGAGCCATGCGACGTGGCACGCTACTTCGATGGAGTGTGTCTCCTCTGTTGTACCCAAGGCGATAGCAAAGAGCGCATATTGCGCGATATAGCCACCGCGCGAGAGCACTTTGAATACGCCAGCGTAAACGTCTTTAACAACAACAGCACCGAGATAAAGCAAGACCCCCAATTGGCACTATGGTTCGAACAGGAAATATACCCTACCCTCCTCAAAGACAACCACATAGAGGTGCTAATAAGCAACACAGACCTGGGTGTAGGATAAGCACCATTATTTGTCCGAAACAACAATAAAATAAGACAGAATAAATTATTGCAAGAATTTGACAATAAATACAATTTGAACACAATAAATATTCTTTTTTTTTCTTATCTTCGCAGATATTTTTAGAAAATCAAAAAAATAACATAAGTATATGAGCAAAAAATTTACCGAATACACCGGCTTCAACCTCTCGGACATCAACAAAGAGGTTTTGAAGAAATGGGACGAAAATGATGTATTTCATAAGAGTATCGAGACCCGCGAAGGTTGTCCCTCGTTTGTATTTTACGAAGGTCCTCCCTCGGCAAACGGTATGCCCGGTATTCACCACGTAATGGCACGCTCTATCAAAGATATATTCTGCCGTTACAAGACAATGAAAGGCTACAAAGTAATGCGTAAAGCCGGATGGGACACCCACGGACTCCCCGTAGAGTTGGGTGTTGAGAAGGCATTGGGTATTACCAAAGAGGCTATCGGCAAGACTATTACAGTTGCTGAATATAACGCAGCTTGTCGCAAAGATGTAATGAAATATACTCACGAGTGGGAAGACCTCACTCACAAGATGGGTTACTGGGTAGATATGGAAAACCCCTATATCACCTATGACAATCGCTACATCGAGACCTTGTGGTGGCTCTTGAAGCAACTCTACAACAAGAATTTGCTTTATAAAGGCTATACTATTCAGCCCTATTCGCCCGCAGCAGGTACAGGTCTCAGTTCGCACGAGTTGAACCAACCCGGTTGCTATCGCGACGTGAAAGACCTCACCGTAGTAGGTCAGTTCAAGATGGTCGATCCCAAGCCCGAAATGGCACAATGGGGTACTCCCTACTTCATTGCGTGGACAACTACACCCTGGACACTTCCCTCAAACACTGCACTATGTGTAGGTCCTAAAATTGACTACGTTGCAGTACAAACATACAA
>CAJGDT010000255.1 GCA_904502265.1 uncultured Barnesiella sp.
ACCGCGGTTCATATTTTGCAAGTCGTCACCTTCCTTGAGTGTACCCGACATTACCTTGAAGTAGTATACCTCACCGATATGAGGCTCAACAGTTGTCTTGAATACATAAAGGCTAACGGGACCATTGGGATCGGGAGCAACTTCTTCAGCCTCGGCTGTGATGGGGAGAGGCATATCGGTTACAAAAGGTACAACGTTGCCCAAGAATTCCATCATACGACGCACACCCATATCACGCAATGCGCTCACGCAGAATACGGGGAAGATGCTACGTGTAACAAGACCCTTACGGATACCTTCACGCATCTCATCCTCAGTAAGTGAACCTTGATCAAAGAATTTATCCATCAATGTCTCGTCATTCTCGGCAGCAGCTTCAACGAGTTTTTGGTGCAATTCCAATGCGCGGGGCATTTCGCTCTCGGGAATATCGCTGATAGTGGGAACACCACCTTCGGGACCCCAGCTATACATCTTCATGAGCAACACGTCAATCATTGAATTGAATGATGCGCCACAAGAGAGAGGATATTGTACTTGTACGACTTTATTACCAAAAGCTTCACGCAATTGCTCTACTGAGTTGTCATAGTCAGCTTTTTCACCATCAAGTTGGTTCATGGCAAAAAGAACAGGTTTATTCAACTTTTCGGCTGTGCGGAAAATATTTTGTGTACCAACCTCTACACCATATTGAGAGTCGACAACAATAACACCTGTATCGGTAATACTCAAAGCAGTAATAGCACCGCCAACAAAGTCATCAGCTCCGGGGCAGTCAATTACATTGAGTTTTTTATTGAGGAACTCGGCATAGAATACAGTGGGAAATACTGAGTAGCCATACTCTTTCTCTACAGGGAAATAGTCTGTTACAGTGTTACCTGCATCGACACTACCTCTACGTTTTATCACACCACACTCGTAAAGCATAGCTTCTGCGAGCGTGGTTTTTCCGGCTCCTTTACTTCCCAAAAGGGCAATGTTTTTGATTTCTTGCGAATTGTAGACCTTCATAATATTATCTTTTAAGGTTATTAATTAAGACTGTTTTTCGGTATTACTTTTACTTATTTCAGCAAAAGCGGACGCAATTTAGCCATTTTATTGTTAAAATGCAAGTATATTTGAATGTTTTTTTAAACATTTTTCTTGTGTTAAATAATATTTTCACACACATATACTATTAATACGTTTATAATTAATATAATACTAACTCAATTCAAAATTTTATATTATCTTCGCATTCACATGGCCGGAATATATATACACATACCATTCTGTCGCACACGCTGCATATACTGCGATTTTCACTCAGGTACCGACATGTCGGTACAAGAACGTTATATTACCGCATTGTGCAGCGAACTTGACTTGCGAATAGGCGAACTAAAAGACTCGCCTATACATACATTATATATAGGTGGAGGTACCCCTTCGCAACTATCACCCGAGGCTTTATCAAGACTGTTTGCTCATCTATCCCAATATATTACGTGGAGCGAATGTCGCGAGATTACTATTGAATGCAATCCTGATGACCTCAGCGATTCATACATTGCACACTTGCGCACTCTACCCATCAACCGCATCAGTATGGGTATACAGAGTTTTGACGACAACGACTTACGCTTTTTGCGTCGTCGCCACACCGCTCAAGCGGCATTAGATGCTATTGCCCGATGTCAGGCTGCAGGATATAATAATATAAGTATAGACCTCATATATGGCCTACCCAACCAAACCCTTGAGGCATGGAGTAAAAATATAGATATTGCGCTGTCGGCAGGTATACAACATCTATCGGCCTACGCATTGATATATGAGGAAGGAACGGCACTGATGAGGCTTAAACAGCAAGGTCTCGTACAAGAGTGCAACGACGAGCTATCCTTATCGATGTACTCACTACTTATCGACCGTCTCGAAGAGGCCGGCATGCACCGATACGAAATATCTAACTTTGCCCTACCCCATCACGAGGCGCAACACAACTCATCATACTGGAACGATACGCACTACCTAGGACTTGGTGCTGCAGCACATAGCTACGATGGTTCAACTCGTCGCTACAACCCGTGCGACACACGCACCTACATCGATAATCTAGAGCAGGCACAATGTTGCTACGATGAAGAGGTACTCACCGAACGCGACCGTTACAACGACATGTTGCTCACCCGCTTGCGCACCCGACAAGGCATTGATGAGGCCAAAGTTGCGACTCAATTCAATCCTACATATATCAATTATATGTATCG
>CAJGDT010000256.1 GCA_904502265.1 uncultured Barnesiella sp.
AGCATATGTCACCGAAGAGGTGGATGTAAATGCGATGCAGAAGATTGTTGATGCCGATGTTTTTACTCGTAGTTTGGTATCATTTCGTCGCATAGAGTATGGCAAGCGTACTATCGAAACACCGCAGGCCACCATCGAGTACAACTGTTCGTTGCAAGGTGTATATCATAAAAATTTCGACTTGGTGAGCGATTCGTTTACCAAGTTTAGGCAAGAGGGTTACAAACTCTATATTGCCAGCGACAATGAGAAGCAGACCGACCGATTGCGTGACATCTTTGCCGACCGTGGTGATGATATAACATTTACCCCCATTCTTCACACCGTTCATGCCGGATTTGTTGATAATGACTTGAAGGTGTGTTGCTTTACCGACCACCAGATATTCGACCGCTTTCACAAATACAATCTCAAGAGCGACCGTGCACGCTCGGGCAAGATGGCGCTATCATTGCGCGAGTTGCAACAGATAGAGGTGGGCGACTACTTGGTGCACATAGATCATGGTATTGGACAGTTTGGAGGACTTACTCACACCGAGATTGCCGGTAAGCGACAAGAGGCTATCAAGGTGATATATAAAAATGGCGACTTGATATATGTGAGCATACATGCACTGCACAAGTTGTCGAAGTATCGCTCGAAAGAGGGTGAGGCTCCTACACTTAATCGCTTGGGTACGGGTGCTTGGGAGCGCATGAAAGAGCGCACCAAGAGCAAGATGAAGGACATTGCTCGCGACCTTATCAAGCTCTATGCCGCACGTCGTCAGGAGAAGGGCTTTGCTTACTCGCCCGACAACTTTATGCAACAAGAATTGGAAGCCTCATTTATTTATGAGGATACACCAGACCAACTTAAGGCCACACAAGATGTCAAGAGCGACATGGAGAGTGCACGACCGATGGATCGCCTTATATGTGGTGACGTGGGTTTTGGTAAAACGGAGGTAGCCATTCGTGCTGCTTTCAAAGCTACCTGCGATAACAAACAAGTAGCTGTGTTAGTGCCTACTACGGTGTTGGCATTTCAGCACTATCAGACCTTTAGTGAGCGGTTGCGTGAATTCCCTGTTAAGGTAGAGTATTTGAGCCGAGCGCGCAAGCCTAAGGATGTGCGTCGCATTCTCGCTGAGTTGAAGGAGGGTAAAGTGGATATTCTTATAGGTACACATCGCATTATAGGTAAAGATGTTGAGTTTAAAGACCTTGGACTGTTGGTTATTGACGAGGAGCAAAAGTTTGGTGTGGCAGTCAAGGAGAAACTCAAGCAGATGAAAGTCAATGTCGATACACTTACCATGTCGGCAACCCCCATTCCACGTACATTACAATTCTCATTGATGGGAGCCCGCGACCTCTCGGCCATTACTACACCGCCATCAAATCGATATCCCATCATGACTGAGGTACACTCTTTTAACGAAGATATTATCCGCGAGGCGGTCAACTTCGAGATGAGCCGCAATGGTCAGGTCTTTTTTGTCAATAATAATATTGAGCAACTTGCCACTCTACACAACCTCATTACGCGCCTTGTGCCTGATGTACGTATTGCTATAGGTCATGGTCGCATGTCGCCCGATGAATTGGAGAAGGTGATACTCGATTTTGTCAACTACGACTACGATGTGCTATTGGCAACCACTATCATAGAGAGTGGTATAGATATGCCTAACACCAATACTATCATTATCAATAATGCTCACAAGTTTGGCTTGAGCGAATTGCATCAATTGCGCGGTCGAGTGGGACGTAGCAATCGCAAGGCCTTCTGTTACTTGCTCACCCCTCCGCATCATGCCTTCAGCGAGGAGTCGCGTCGTCGATTACAAGCTATTGAGAGCTTCTCTGATTTAGGTAGTGGTATCCACATTGCTATGCAAGACCTCGACATACGTGGAGCCGGCAATCTATTGGGCGCTGAGCAGAGTGGTTTCATTGCCGATTTGGGATATGAGACCTATCAGAAAATACTACAAGAAGCTGTAGCTGAACTCAAAACACAAGAGTTTAGCGACCTTTACTATAGTGATAATGATAAGGTTGGTGATGAGACTTATGTAGCCGATTGTCAGTTCGAATCGGATCTTAACCTCTTTATTTCGGCCGAATATGTACCACTTGATAACGATCGCATTACTCTCTATCGCGAGCTTGACAGTCTTGAGCGCGAGAGTGACGTGGCAGCCTTCTGTGAGCGATTACGCGACCGTTTTGGAGCTATTCCCACCGAGACACTCGACCTCGTACA
>CAJGDT010000257.1 GCA_904502265.1 uncultured Barnesiella sp.
GATGAAGAGTGGGTTGTAAATATCACCGCCGACAGCAGCGAACCTAATAAGATATGGATACAACCCATATGCTTGTTTGGTGGTCTTGAAGCAAGTGACATAGAGCCTGTTTACGCCACCTACGATGTTGCCAAGGGTACACTTACTATGCCATTGGGACAAACTTTGTTCCAACAAGAGGATACCTACCAAATGATAATAGGTGCTACTGTAGACGGCAGTAATATTAACACTACCGGAAGCATCGAAATGCAAGTATCGCAAAGCGACGAGGGTATAACAATCTCCTTTGCAACAGACTGTTTTATAGGTGTAGGCAACGCTATAGGCAATGAGTGGTGGTATCAAGCTCTCACGAATGTGAGCTTCACAAGAAGTTTTAATGTTGAGAACAAGGCGGAGATGTTCGTTGGTGAATATACTGCTTTTGCAAACAGTGCATTCAAAGACTATCCCGATGAGGAGTGGGTTGTAAATATCACAGCCGACAGTAGCGTACCTAATAAGATATGGATACAACCCATATGCTTGTTTTCTGACCTCAACCCCCAATATATCAATCCCGTATATGCTATATACAATGGTAATGATAATACCCTCACATTGCCATTGGGACAAGTATTATATGAACAAGATAGCAAATACCGCATGATATTAGGCGCATCATTTGACAGCGGTGAGTCAATAGACACAAATGGCAACCTCACACTCAGTATTTCTACAGAGAACGACGAACTTACTATTCTATTTGAGAATAATGTAATTGTAGGTGTTGGCAATGCTATAGAAGATGCATGGTGGTATCAGGCCCTATATAATATCGAATACACCAAACGTGCAAATAACAATACTACCGAACTTGTAGATATAAGCAAACTTGCAGGTGATTACAATGCCTTTGCACACAGTGCTTTCAAAGATTACCCCGACGAGGAGTGGCAAGTTAATATATCAATTGACCCCAATACTCCCGATAAATTGTGGATACAACCCGTATGCTTGTTTGCCGATCTTTCTCCCAAATACATCAATGCAGTATATGCCACATACGATGCCGAGACTGGAATTATCACCATGCCTCTGGGACAAGTATTGTATGAGCAAGACGATAAGTATCGAATAATAACCGGTGCTTCGTTTGACGGAGGAGCATCGCGAGATACAAGTGGTAATATTCTGTTCTATGTAACCTCGGAAGATGAGAACATAGTGATAGAGATGGATAGCAATGCTGTAATTGGTGTAGGTAATGCCATTACCGACCAATGGTGGTGGCAGGCTCTATATGACATGACTTATACCAAGATTCGTGTATACGATAAGATATACATCGATGGCATTTACTACAACATTACAAGCGATAGCAAGAAAACGGCTCAAGTGAGCTATAAGGGCAATCGTTACGACGAATACTCAAACGAATATTCGGGCGAAATAATCATACCCGAAACCATCACCTATGATGGTTCGACCTTCACAGTTACATCGATAGAGGAGAATAGCTTCTATTTCTGTACAGGAATAACCTATGTGTCTATACCCGGTACAATTACCGAAATTGGTGATAAAGCCTTCTACAACTGTGTGAGCATTACAGAGCTCAACGTAAATGCCGAAGAGCCCCCTGTAATCTATGCCGAGACATTCTTGGGAGTAGACAAGACCTTACCCTTATATGTTCCTGACAATAGCATAGATAAGTATCGCACTGCCGACTATTGGGATGAATTTACCAACTATATTCTACTAAGCAATACCGAAAGTAATATTGTCAACAATTGGGAGATACTTGTACATAATGGCACAATCGCCCTCACCGGTATAGCCGACGATGTAGTAGTCAACATTTACTCAATACATGGTGTGCTGATGCACAGCACCACAGCCGGCAATATTGGCAACATTACATTGCCTCGCGGTGTGTACATCGTGCAAGTGGAGGGTAAAAGCCATAAAATTATTATCTAACAGCACCTCACACGGTGATTTAGGATAAACACCTAACTGACAGCCCTGTGCGAATAAGCAATAAAGACTGCTACGCACAGGGCTGTTGCTATTCATAAACAGCTCATCAATCAACAATACATTGTACCAGGTCGTTAATTAATGACATTGTATATGTCATTCTTTTGAGGGAAAATATTAACTTTGCGTTCTGAATTTTTAAAGACATCATACACCATATGAAAAGAATCGCAATCTTGTTCTTAGCCACTCTTTGCTCATTAATATACTTAACAAGCAGAGC
>CAJGDT010000258.1 GCA_904502265.1 uncultured Barnesiella sp.
AAGAGCCATACTCGCGAGGCAATGATAATGGCAATGATAAGGATACCGAAGAGGGTTATTTTACCTATGTAGTTGATAAGAATATTCTTCCACACGCCCTTGCCGTCTTCGATGATGGTGTTACTCTGTGAGTATTCGTCAAGGCGAGCCTTGATGCGTTCGGGTAAGTGCTTTTCGATCTTATTGTAGAATGGCGTAGCTAACTTTATCATATAAGGTGTGGTGAAGGTTGTTACCACCGATACGGCTACGACGATAGGATAAAGCGTCGGATTCATTACCCCCAAGGAGATACCCAAGGTGGCGATGATAAACGAGAACTCACCGATTTGCGACAGGCTGAATCCCGATTGTATAGCCGTGCGCAACGGTTGTCCCGAGAGTAGCATACCCAAGGTGGCGAGTACCGACTGACCTATGATAACAATCAACGATAGGATGATGATAGGAGCCGAGTATTGCATAAGCGTGTCGACATTAACAAGCATACCCACCGATATGAAGAAGATAGCGCCAAACAGGTCTTTGATAGGTTGTATAACACGTTCTATACGTTCCACCTCGTTGGCACTCGATAGGATTGAACCCATGACGAATGCACCCAATGCCGACGAAAATCCGGCATACGTTGCCACTACCACCATACCGAAGCACAAGCCCATCGACACGATAAGCAGGGTTTCGTTGTTGAGGAAACGGCGTACACTGCGCACAAACGTAGGTATGATGTAAGTACCGATGACAAACCACAGGACGAGGAAGAATACCAACTTGGCTACACTATTGATTAGCTCACTGCCTTCGACACTGCCCGAGCCCACCGACGATAGTATGACCAACAACACTACGGCCAAGAGGTCTTGCACGATGAGCACACCGAATACCGTCTGGGTAAACTTCTGCTGTTGCATGCCCAAGTCGCCAAATGCCTTGATGATAATCATGGTCGACGACATCGAGAGCATTGCTCCGAGGAAGATACTATCGAATACCGTGAAGCCTAAGAATTGTCCGGCCATATAGCCTATGGCTATCATACCCAAGGCTATGGTGAGGGCTGTGGTAAAGGCTGTTGCTCCTACGTTTAAGAGTTTCTTGAAGTTAAACTCCAATCCCAATGTGAAGAGTAGTACAATGATACCTATTTGTGCCCAAATGTCGATATTCTCGGGGTCGGCAATGGAGGGTAGGTAATGGAAGTTGGGGCCTGCCAAGAATCCGGCAACAATATATCCCAACACAACGGGTTGGCGTAATTTCTTGAACAACAAGGTTACGATTCCGGCCAATATGAGGATCAGTGCCAGGTCTACTATGAGGGGTTGAAGGCTATCCATGTGATCTTAGATTTCGTTTTGTAGAGATATTTTGTTGGTGGCGTGTAGTTTTTGCATGTCGTCAAACAGGTGCAACACATTGGTGTTTTCGCGCATTTGTACTACGAATTTGATATTTGACGATGGCTTGCTATAGTCAACATCAATATACCACTCATGCAATTTAATGGAATGTTGCTCAAATACGTGACGATAGTTGTCGACCGAGTCGATGATGAGGGGTAGCTCTATGGCTATTATGTGGCTTTCCCACTCAAAGTTCATTCGATTTTCGATATTGTTTATTACTACCAGCGTGATGAGGATAAAAATCATGGCAATGAAAGCAATGGTATACAAGCCAATGCCCACTGCTAATCCAAGTCCTGCCGATACCCATATTCCGGCCGCAGTGGTAAGTCCTCTTACCGAAGCCTTGGTCTGGATGATAGCACCAGCGCCAAGGAAACCAATACCGCTTACGACTTGGGCGGCTATACGTGCAGGGTCGCCTCCATTGGTAAGATGGTCGAATAGTTGTGGTATGGCGCACGACACCAACATAACGAGGGTTGCACCCATCGAGATGAGTGCGAAGGTGCGTGAGCCGGCTATTTGACCCTTGCGTTTGCGCTCAAATCCTATTGCACCACCCAATAGAGCACTCACAAACAATTTGCATGTAGCACTACCTATGGTAACATCGGTAGTGGTCATCATTGTGTTGAGTTGTTCTATAATGGATAGCATAGGAATTGTGTTGCGTTATAGGGGTATTATCGGTTGCGTGTCCACATACGCTCGCTGTCGCGAACCATTTGCTCATCTTTGTTGATGGCTTGTATTGCCATCCAGTTGGTAATAA
>CAJGDT010000259.1 GCA_904502265.1 uncultured Barnesiella sp.
CGAGAGCAATGCTTGCCAACGGTTGTTGCTCAGATAGTCGGCCGATGCACTCGTTGCATAGTTGTACGAGAGGTCGGCATGTATCTTGAGGTTGTGGCCTATAAAGTACTTGGTGAGCACTACGGTAGCTTGATTTTTGGTTGTATAGCCTTCGTACGCAGCTGTTTCGCTGTCGGGCAATAGGGTAGAGTGACGGAGTCCTACTTCCCAGTCATACTTGAAGGTGTAGCTGGCTTGTACATTCACACCCCATCCGGTGTAGATGTGTTGTGCTACATCGCCATCGCTGTCGGTTATGGTAGGATTGGCACACATGCGACCCATCACGTCGGTGTAGAAAGCAAAACCTTGATACTTGAAGATAAGGTCGGCAAACCACGATTGTAACGAACGTCGGCTGTTATCATCGAGCAATGCACCTCTCTGACCTTGTACGCGACAGGCTTTGTCGTTGTAACTAAATGCACCGCCAAGTGCAAGTTTGGGCGACTCTTCGCGCACATAGCAGCCCTCGCTCACCTCGCCACGTGAGGCAAACTTACCCAACGGATATAGCTCCACACGCGCTGTGTAGGCCAGTCCGCTGTTTTGCGATACGGCATAGTTGCGACCCTCGCCGGTAGTGATTGAGCCCTTGATGGCATAGTGAAATTGCTTGCCTATCTTGTTGTGAAACTCGGCAAACAGACCAAAGTCGCGGTCGATGCTAAACTCCGAGTTTACAATACTGCGATTGACAAATTGCAGTGCGCTCGACGAGTTGATATTGGCACGACTGCCACGCAGCTTAGTCTGTCCTATACCTATGTTCCACGACGATGAGGGCACATAGTATAGCATGGCATCGCGTATGATATTGATTGAGCCGTCGGGCAGGTCCTTGGCATCGTAGGGAGAGTAGCCGAGTTGGATAGAGTAGGCCACCTTGGGCGTAAACACGTGACCGTCAAATCGCAAGTGCAAGCGCTTGATGCACGCCTCGGTCTTGTTGATGGCAAAGTTGTTGTCGAGTGTAAGTCCCACAAGGCTCTGCATGCGCAGGCGCATCGTGAGCTTATATCGGTTGTCCTTACTCTGGAATGTTACACCTTTGCCCACTTCGATATTAGGCATGTTGCGTAGCAGCTCGGTCACTTGAGCGTCGGTATAGTAAGTAGTATCCTTAACCGAAGTAGCCACTTGGGCCGATGTAACAACAGAATATCCAATAAGAGCTATCAGTACAGCAATAAACTTTTTCATAGAAAATGTTTCGTTAAAAATTTTGTGCAAATATAATATAATGTTTACTCGCACCATGTTACAATTGTGTTATTTTTACCACTCTATGCTATGAATGATTAAATATTGGGACTTAAATAGCATGATTGTCACATCTTTGTCAAATGTTGCTATATCAAAAAAAGAGTGAGTAACAATGCACGTATTTTATATTTCAGTAAAAAAGATTAACTTTGCACGTTTTATGTAGAGTAAACAGCTGCGTGTATGACTTTTGACGAGTTTGGGTTTGAATATGAGATAATGGATGGCCTCGATGCGATGAACTTTCGAGAGGCTACCCCCATACAAGAGAAGGCTATCCCTGTAATCATGGATGGTCATGACCTTATAGCCTGTGCACAGACCGGTACGGGCAAGACAGCAGCTTTTATATTGCCGCTGATGAACCGGTTGTTGCTGAGTGGCAATGAGCAAAACAAAGTGAAGGCTGTTATTATAACTCCCACACGCGAGCTGGCTCAGCAAATCGACTTGCAATTTGAAGGCTTCTCTTACTTTGCACCCATATCGACCGTAGCCGTGTCGGGTGGTGGAGATGGTGCATCGTGGGAACAACAGAAACGCGGCCTTACACTTGGTGCCGATGTGATTATTGCTACTCCGGGTCGTCTCATTTCGCATCTCAAAATTAGCAATATCGACTTCTCGGGTGTCGAATATCTAATACTCGACGAGGCCGACCGCATGCTCGATATGGGTTTCTACGACGATATCATGGACATCTGTTCTTACATGCCCAAGGAGCGACAAACACTGCTATTCTCAGCCACAATGCCTCCCAAGATACGCCAGTTGGCCAAGAATATATTGCATAATCCCGTAGAGGTGAGTGTAGCCATATCGAAGCCCAACGAATCGATAGCGCAGAGTGCCTAGGTGTGCTACGAAGCACAGA
>CAJGDT010000260.1 GCA_904502265.1 uncultured Barnesiella sp.
CCTAAATGATAAAACACAGTATTCTTTTCCGTCAATCGTAACAGTGTCTGTTATCATATCGCGACCATAATCACTTTCAATACTTTCTAGCACCCACGCATTACCCTCTTGAAGGAATGGAATATACACATGCTCGGCGTATGCCGATAGAGCAAACAATACTGCTAATAAAGATAAAATACGTTTCATATTACCTCCTTTTTGCAAACATAATAATAATATTTGTAAAAACCCATTAAACTTTATCTATTGACGCGTTTAAAGGCACTTTGTTTCAGTGTAGTAGTTATTGGGAATGGTGTTGGCCCTGTATTGATTATTTCCAAATCATCGGGATTATGCTCGAATTGGTCGTCGCCACACATCTCTACAATACCACCGTTCTTGATAACCAAGCTACCCTTATTACGGATATATCCATTGCGTATAGTACCTCCATCCAATACCAACCTGCCTCCTTGTATCAAGATTTTGGCATCGGGATGCATTGTAAGATATGAGGTTATAGTAAGTGTTGCACCTGATGTAATGGTTATATCTCGGTCTATTGTCTGTGGGGTTGTGAAAGATCTATCTTTAGTTACCAATAAAGGAGATTTATTATGCGGACCTATCTCTTGCAGGTAACCATATTCATCCATAGCTCCATAAAGAGGGTTGCTATCGTCACCATCGGGAGTGTTGGGCGCCCACACGGGACAGTGTGCAGGTTTATCGCCTATGCCGATAGAGAGACTAAAAGCATAGTGCTCAACAAAATTGTTTTGATAAATATTTACGATTTCATGTGTATAAACTTTAGCGGTTTGTCTGCTATAAAGGTAGGGCGAAAAAATAGCAATGTCAAGTATTTGCTTGCGAATCTTATCTAATGGGGATATAATAGGGCTATTTGTAAGGTGTTGGTAATCAATGTTGTGAAAAAATAATTTCTAATAGGGGTATAATATCCCCCCTGCGGGTGTTGTATTGCATTGAAAATCGGTGTGTTATGTTGTATATTTTGTAATATGTCGATATTCAATGAGTTGGTGTTTTTAAGACACGCATTTCTATAGCTCAATCTTTTCTCCCTTGTGTGTTTTGATATATAACGTTTATTGTAATGCCCTCGTGTGCGGTTCTCCTTGGCTTATTGCGTAATTTATAGCTATTTATATCCGCCTGAGTAAAAATGGAAGCTCAAAACTTGTGTATGTCAATAAAAAGTTGTTACTTTGCGCCGCATTTCGTAATCTCTGGCAGTGCAAGAGGCCTGTTAATATTGCGAAAATAACATTTTAATAGCTATAAAAATGGATTTTATTAAGATTGTAGAAGAAGCTTTTGCTTCAGAAAAGAAACAACACCCCGAATTCAAGAGCGGTGATACTATCACAGTTTCTTACCGTATCCAAGAGGGTAACAAAGAGCGTATTCAAGATTACCGTGGCGATGTAATTCGCATTTCGGGTCATGGTGACAAAAAACGTTTCACCGTACGCAAGATGTCGGGTAACGTAGGTGTAGAGCGTATCTTCCCCCTCGACTCTCCCTTCCTCGAGAAAATCGTTGTAAACCGTCGTGGTAAAGTGCGTCGTGCTAAATTGTACTACTTGCGCAAACTCACCGGTAAGAAAGCCCGCATCCGCGAAAAACGTGTCTAATACAAGGCACTTCGCTTTGCAAGATAAAAACCGCATTGTCATTGACAGTGCGGTTTTTTTTATCTTGTTATGCGCGCGATTGTTAACAGAAAAACAGGATAATGGCCACTATGGCTACTGCTATGCCGGCATACTGCACGGCCTTGAGGCGTTCGCCAAATCCTATGCGACCTACCAGTGTAGCTATGGTGACAATAGCAATGTTGTATGTGGGGTAGAATATGCCACTATCGATGACCATGAGCGACTTGAGCAGGAAGTAGGTGCATCCTACGTTGACACAGCCCAATATCACACCGGCTACCGCATTGCGCCGTGATAGTGGGGCGCGTTGCTTGCGAGGGATGGCCAGGTAGTAGAGCAGTGTAAATAGTAGTGCCGAAAGGAAGGCTATGCCGGTGACGAGGCTGAGGTCGGCGTCGCTACCCCCGGCATTGGCCACAAGTTGTTGCGAAAGCTTGAGTAGGAAGTTGGTGATGCCATAGCAAGCAAAGACGAGTAGGGGATATGCCCATTGTCGCGAG
>CAJGDT010000261.1 GCA_904502265.1 uncultured Barnesiella sp.
GTGTTGGTAATAATCCAACCCTCTTTGTCGAGATAAGGCAAATAACGCAAAGCCTCCATAGGCTCGAGCGAGATTACCAAGTTGGCGCCTCCGAGGGGAATAAGGTCAGAGCTGATGGGGTCTGAACTGAGACGGAGGTTTGATTGTACATCACCACCGCGTTGGCTCATACCGTGAACCTCGGCTTGTTTGATGTAGAGTCCTTTGTTGATGGCGGCAGCGCCTATGATGGTGGCAATAGAGAGGATACCTTGTCCTCCTACACCCGAAAGTACTATATCGGTGCGCATAGTTTATGATTTTTTATTGTGACGTCTTGCTGTTTGAATACACTCTCTGCGGGGGATGATGACTGATACACCGTGGTGAGCAATCTCTTCACGGATGATTTGTTTCATCTCTTCCATATTCTTAGCCAAAGGCACTACTACACGGATGTGTGCAGGATCTACGCCCAAACCTTGGCAAATTTGCTCAAGACGACCTGTACCGGCTGAGTCTTGACCACCAGTCATACCTGTAGTGAGGTTGTCAGAGATAATTACTGTAATGTCGGCATTCTCGTTTACTGCATCGAGCAAGCCTGTCATACCAGAGTGAGTAAATGTTGAGTCACCAATAACTGCTACAGCAGGATATTGACCTGAGTCAGAAGCACCCTTAGCCATTGTGATAGATGCACCCATGTCGACTACCGAGTGGATAGCACGGAAGGGAGGCATGAAACCAAGTGTGTAGCAACCGATATCGCTGAATACACGTGCATTCTCAAACTCGGCAACAACCATGTTGAGCGCTGTGTACATGTCGCGGTGACCACAACCTTGACACAATGCGGGAGGACGAGGTACTACGAGAGGACATGCATCGAATACTTGAGCCTCTTCGATACCGAGTGCCTTGCGGATGTTGTCGGGTGTAAGCTCACCTGTACGGGGTACATCGCCTGTCAAGCGACCACATACAGCAACCTTATCGTTGGCAATAACACCGCGGAGTTGCTCCTCGATGAAGGGTTGACCATCCTCAAGCACCAAGATTTTGTCGCAAGTAGCGGCCAACTCGTTGATTTGCTTTTGAGGAAGAGGATATTGCGATACTTTAAGTACATTGAAGGGTGCACCATTGGGATAGTGTTCCATCAAGTAGTTGTAACCGATACCCGAAGCAACGATACCCATGCGACTGTCGGCAGTTGTATATACGTTGTGTGCCGACTCTTCAGCCTCGCGAATGAAATCCTTTTGACGCTCAACCAACTCAGCGTTGCGCACGCGAGCTACAGCGGGCATAAGTACCCATTGACGGGGATTTGAAGGATAACTCATGGGATTTTGTTCACGAACGGGACCCACCTTAACTACAGCACGAGAGTGTGCCAAGCGAGTAACTACGCGGAACAATACGGGAATTTTGTAACGCTCCGAAAGTTCAAATGCTTCGCCAATCATATCGTAAGCCTCTTGTTGAGTAGAAGGCTCGAAGATGGGAACCATAGCAAACTTACCATAGAAACGAGAGTCTTGCTCATTTTGAGAAGAGTGCATTGAGGGGTCGTCGGCTGCTACGATAACAAGACCACCATTTGTACCGGTCATGGCCGAGTTGACAAAGGCGTCAGCTGCTACGTTCATACCTACGTGTTTCATACACACCAATGCACGTTTACCCATGTAAGACATACCCAATGCAGCTTCCATTGCAGTCTTTTCGTTGGTTGACCAACGGCAGTGGATACCACGCTCGGCAGCTAATGCATTACCTTGAATAAACTCTGTAATTTCAGTTGAAGGCGTACCGGGATAGGCATATACGCCCGAAAGTCCGGCGTTAATTGCTCCCAAGGCAATAGCCTCGTCGCCTAAAAGTAACTTAGTGTTTTCCATATAATCTTGTTTTTATGAGTCGTTCACAAATGTAACAATAATTTTTCAACTAGAATAATAATATATAAGAAGATTTTACTAAAAAAAGTTGACAGCAATTCTCCTTCGCCACCACCAAATCTACAAAATAAAACAATATATAAATAAATACTTAAAAAATAAAACCACAGGCAGCATTTTATCAATAAAACCAGCAAATATTACCCATTATTGTAATTCCCCCTATTTGACAGAAAAAATAATTAATATTATCTTTGCAGCGATATAGTTA
>CAJGDT010000262.1 GCA_904502265.1 uncultured Barnesiella sp.
AATAAGGGTAGAGTTCAAGATGGGCATACGCACCTCTTTCGAGGCTTCAAATATGACATCAATAGTGCTACGTTGCTGTTCGATGGGTAACAAACGGTTGGCGCGGAGGCGCTTATATACGTTCTCAACGTCGACAATAGCATCATCCACAAGTGAGCCGATGGCAATGGCCAAACCACCCAAACTCATGGTGTTGATAGTAAGACCCAACGCGTTGAGTGTGAGCAATGATACGATAACTGACAAGGGAATGGCTGTGAGCGAGATGATTGTTGTACGGGTATTCATCAAGAAGAAGAAGAGTACAATAACCACGAAGATAGCACCTTCAAAAAGAGCACTTTGTACGTTGTTGATGGAGTTGTTGATGAAGTGCGATTGTTTGAAAATATTGGTCGATACTTTCACGTCGGCAGGCAAGTTCTTTTGCAACTCAGCCAGTGCATCTTCAATGTTTTCAGTAAGTTCTATTGTGCCGGTCTTGGGTTGTTTCTTGACAGTAATGAGCACGGCGGGTTGTGCCTCTACCGATGCCATACCCAACTTGGGCGCTTTGTCCGAAATAATTACATCGGCCACATCCGATAGTACAATGGGCTTGCCGTCAATACGTTTTACAACAGCCAATCCTATTTCTTCAGTGTCGGTAGTAGTAATATCGCCACGAACAATGTATTCGTTGCCATACTCATATATGATACCACCATTGGCGTTGTTGTTCATGTTGCGCGAAGCAGCCAATACCTCGTCGAGTGTAACACCATAGTGTTTCATGCGTGCGGGGTCGACAGCAATACGATACTCCTTGATTTCGCCACCGATAACAGTAGCTTGTGCTACACCGCTGATAGAGAGCAGGCGAGGACGAATGGTCCAGTCGGCTATGGTGCGGATGTCACGAAGAGATGTGGAGTCGGCTGTAAGACCGATAATCATCATCTCGCCAAGAATAGACGATTGCGGAGCCATTGTGGGTGTACCTACACCCTCGGGCAACATTTCGCTAAGTTGTATCAAACGTTCCGATGTGATTTGGCGAGCAAGATAGAGGTCGGTACCCCAGTCAAATTCTACCCATACAACCGAGAAGCCGGTAGTAGAAGATGAACGTACGCGACGTACACCTGTGGCACCGTTTACACTGGTCTCGATAGGATATGTTACCAAGCGTTCCACCTCCTCGGGAGCCATACCCGGAGCCTCGGTAAGAACCACTACAGTGGGGGCATTGAGGTCGGGAAATACGTCGACCTCCATTTTCGATACACTATACACGCCCAATACGAGTATAAGTGCCGATATCACAGCAACCAAAAGACGGTTGCGTAGTGAAAATTCAATAATCTTATTCAGCATATCGTAGTGGGTTTATTAGTGGTTATGGTTGTGAGCAGGAGGAAGTGCATTGCTTGCACCGGCCAATCGTACGCGGTATACACCGTCTACAACAATCTTGTCGCCGGGTTTTACGCCTGAGAGGATTTCTACGCGGCTGCCATTGTTAGCACCGAGTTTTACCTCAACTTTCTCAAAGTCGTTCTCGCACAAGCGACGATATACAAAGAACAAGCCTTGCTCTTCGGTGAGCGACTTCATGGGGATGCTGATAACATCATTACGTGTCTTGCCCAAGAGGTATACATCGACACTTGATCCGGGAACGATAGTGGCGCGGTTGTCAAAGTCGAATGTTACAGGCACAAAGTATGATGTCTCGCCGGCATTGCGACCGTATGAGAGCAACTTGCCGTTCATTTGAGCCAATTCATATACTTGGTCGTCGTATGAAGTAACAAAGTTGGCCGATGTGATAGTGGGCAACTCATTGTAGTAGCGTTGAGGAACATCGGCACGGAGTTGCAAACGCTTGTTTTGTGCTACTGTAGCGAGGGGAGCACCTGCCTCTACATAGTCGCCTTCGCCTACCCACAAGCGTGTGATGTAGCCGGCCTTCGAAGCACGAGCCTCTGATCCACTATTGTTGCTACCACCTACAGCTTCGTAAGCCAGACGGGCTTGTTCGTAGCTCTCGCGAGTTGCCTCAAACTCTTTGTCCGAGATAATATTGTCGCCAATCAGTTTCTGAGCACGCTCGTAGGCAGCAAGGGCTGTTTCGTAGCTGATGCGAGCACGTTCGGC
>CAJGDT010000263.1 GCA_904502265.1 uncultured Barnesiella sp.
ATGCTTCGTGGTGAAGCTTTGAGCCGTTTTGTTAAGCGCTCATTTGACATGTTATAATCACGAACAATTGAGCTGCCTTGAAATAGAAGTGGCTGTACCTGATGTTGGGTGCAGCCACTTCTGTTTTTGTATTAATATCTAGCACGACAGGCTATTTTATCTCAATCATTTCTATCGGTTGAGTATCCACCTTGTCGAGAGGATAACTACCCGATTTGACGCGACCAAAGTCTATGCTTTTGAGGTCTATACAACGAATGTTGCTATTATAAGCGGTACGATAGTATATGCGATGATTGGTCAGGTCGCTTACAACAGTCCATTGTGTAGCTGAGGGCATGCCTTGTACTGTGTCGCCGGGATTGTGCTCAACCCCAATGGGAACATCGAAGTTGTTGAGAATGTGGAAGCATTGCAACACGGTGTCGAATGCTGTAGGACGTTGAGGTGCTGTGGCTACAAAAAAAGCTGCCCGCACAAATCGTGATGGCGAAGTTACATCACCCGGTATACCATGAAACGCCGATCCGGCACTGATGGATGATAGCTCTACCCCATTCCACTTTTGCGATTTAGCAACGCCCGGATATAGATTGACATAGTTGTTAAGGTTGGTGAGATGCCAGGCGAATGAAGGTGCATTGGTTATTACACCTATTTTGTTTTCATGCACATTGTATTTACCATCTATTATCTCCAATACAACTTGACGTCCACTCTGTTCAGCTATGCGCCAGTGTAATGTAAGCATTGATGGATCCAGTGAAACAACATGCACATCTTGCAAACCGGCAATAACATCGTCGATGGTAGAGAATTGTGACAATATCCATTCAACCAATTGCAAGTCGGCTATCGTCTTGTCGTTATGAGCAGTATTATAAGCTTCGTAACTGCCATAGTGTGGGAAATAGAAGAGTCCTGCCGATAACCCTGCTTCATTGACACCCTCGGCTATGAAATCGGCATTGACGACACTGAGTCCAATAAAACCATATCGTGCATTAAACTTCATACCGTTTATACCGGTAGGGGTATATGAAACAAGTTCTTTACCACGCGCAACGACATTGTATTCGCTTGTGAGTGGTGTACCCGCCCACTCTATTGTGCGAGCTACCACAAAACTACCATCAGTTGCTTGAAACGAAATTCCTGTACAAGCCTCTACGGCGGCTAAACTTGATAGTGCCATGCATGCACCTGTTGCTATCAATTGTGTTGTTTTCATGACTTTATATATTTATGTATGCACTATTAACACAAAAAAATACACTGCAGTTCTCATCTTTGGTAAAAAAAACGTACTTTTGTTATTCTTAAAAGCAGATAACTGATGAGCGCAAATAAATATTTTACTGAGAGTGAATGGTGCGAATTTCGCAACAATTATTGTCGCCTGGTAGAGGCTATGCGCGGTAATATTCGGTATGATGAAATTAAGGCATTAAGCAAGATTGTGCGTAGTGCCATTGAGGCTGGCTCTTTATCGCGTGATGTTCATGGGATCAATCCTCTGTTGCGTTGCATGGCTACTGCATTGTTGCTATGTGATAAGGTTGGAGCCGAACGTGATATAGTCATAGCTGTGTTTCTATCGCCATTGGTCGAAGGTGAATTCATGTTGCTCGATGATGTGTCGAGCCTCTTTGGCAATGATGTAGTAAAACTGATAAAGGGTCTTATAAAGACGAATGAACTCGATAGTAAGCAAGGGGCAATGAGTAGCGAATACTTCAAGAATCTACTCCTTGTCTTTGCCGATGATATACGAGTAATATTTATTATCATTGTCGATTGCTTGTGCCTCATGCGCATGATTAACAACCATCCTGACAATCATTACCGCATGCGCATTACTGCTGAGGCATCAAATCTCTATGCTCCATTAGCTCACAAACTGGGCTTGTATAAGATCAAGTCAGAGTTGGAAGATTTGGCTCTCAAATACTCCGATCGCGAAACATACAACCTTATAGCTCAAGAGCTTAATGCTACAAAGAAATATCGCGAAGATTATATTACCTCATTCATCGGTCCTGTAAAGGCCGAACTTGAAAAGGCTAATCTGAAATTTGAAATCAAGGGTCGTACCAAGTCGATATACTCCATCTG
>CAJGDT010000264.1 GCA_904502265.1 uncultured Barnesiella sp.
CTATTATGTGCAAGCGGGAGCGTTTACCATGCCGGTATTCTTGGCCTCGGTAGCACAAGGTGTATTGGCTATCAATATCTTGCTGGTCAATAACTATCGCGATATGGAGGAGGATGCAGCAGCCAATAAGCGCACCACGGTAGTGCTCTTTGGTCGCCGATTTGCCTCTATATGGTATCTGCTCAATGGATTTATAGCCGTAGCATGTACCTATCATATATGGCTCAGTGCATCCTATATGGTGGCGTTTGTACCGTTGATATATCTGTATTTGCATATCAAGACATACGGTATGCTCACACAGCGTACCGGTAGTGCTCTCAATCCTGTATTGGGCCGTACTGCGATGAACTTGCTTGTTTTCACATTATTGCTTGTTGCTGCTATGATAGCTGTTAATTTGATTATGTAATGACTCCATTCCTACTACATATAGCCCGAACATTCTATCGCAACGAGGAAGGAAACCTGTCAAAAATAGCGTTTGTGTTTCCCAACCGTCGCAGTGGCAAGTTCTTTCAACATTATTTGGCACAAGAGGCCGGTGAGCGATCGCTCTTTTCGCCAACGATACTCACGATCAACTCACTCATGTCAGATCTGGCGCAGATACAGCCGGTAGATAAGATCGAGTTGCTGTTTACGATATATGAGGAGTATTGCAAGTTGCGCCATAGCGATGAGTCGTTCGATAAGTTTGTCTATTGGGGCGAGATGTTGGCAAGTGACTTTGACGATGTCGATAAATATCTGGTCGATGCCGACAAGTTGTTTGCCAATATCAAGGACTTGAAAGATCTGGAGCAAAATTATCTTGAGCCGGAGCAGATAGCTGTTATTCGTCAGTTTTGGGATACTTTCTTTGTGCTGAGCGACGATAATACCAAGAAGGTAGAGTTCAACTCGCTGTGGAGTGTGATGTATCAACTCTATAATAATGTGCGAGAGCGATTGTTGAATGATAAGATTGGCTATGAAGGAATGATATTTCGTCATACGGCCGAGCGAGCTATCCGTGGCGAATTGCCCTCACTCGAAACACTCCATTCCACACGTAAGTGCAATCGCATTGTCTTTGTAGGATTTAATGCCATAACTCCTGCCGAGCGTCGTATCATGCAATATTTTCGTGATAATGGGCAGGGAGACTTTTATTGGGATTACTATGCTCCTACCATGCAGTATGATGATGAAAACCGAGCTAACTTTTTCATAGAGAAAAACGTATATGAGTTTCCTTCTCGGTATATGCTCGAAGATGCGAGCATCATCACTACAGCCCCCGAAATGACGGTAGTACCTGTATCGTCGGCCATAGGTCAGGTGAAACAAGCAGGTGTGATATTGCAACAATTCATAAACAGCAAACACACCCATGTTGCCAATGCAATAAATACAGCAGTAGTACTCGCAGACGAAGAGTTGCTCATGCCCATGATATATTCGATACCCGAGGATATATCGAGTATCAATATTACAATGGGATACTCATTGCGCAATACTTCGGTTGCTTCATTTTTCGATACTATATTCAATTTGCAACGTCGTGTACGCTGGTCACAAGGTAAGCCTCTTTACTATTATATAGAGGTCTCGGCCATACTCAATCACCGTATTGTGGTGCAGTGTATTGATAAAAAGGTTGTCGATGGCATCATTGCTGAGATGCAGCAAAAAAATATGGCTTACGTTAGTGCCGACTTCTTGGTGCGTCAGGAATATCCCTTACTTGAACTTATTTTTAGCCCTATAACGAATGCTGGAGAGTATCTGGAACGAATCTTGGAGCAACTCCTTGGTATAGAAGATGAACGGCAAATCGACAGAACAGAAATTCTCACAAAGATTGAGCATGAGTATACTTATCACTACTATACTATAGTATCGCGTCTTAACGATGTGATAGCTATGCACTCGCAAGTTGAGATTGCTACACCTACTTATTTTGCGTTATTGAGCAAGCTGTCGCTCTCTATACCCTTCGATGGTGAGCCGTTGTCAGGTTTACAAATTATGGGAGTACTGGAGACTCGTGCCCTCGACTTCGAG
>CAJGDT010000265.1 GCA_904502265.1 uncultured Barnesiella sp.
GCAATAACAAATATGGTGCTGACAACCGACCATAGAATTTGTGTTGTATCGAAGGCAAATATGGGTGCAAAGAGCTTGGTTACTATAGTAAATATGGGTGAAAACAACACAATGGCAATAGAGTTGCGCCCTACCCACACAAGCGTATTGCGAAGTATCGCTATGGGCAGAAATTTATATAGCGCCAAGAGGAAACTCAACATAACCAACGTGAGAGCAATGCCACTGAGTGATGTGCGGGCAAGGTCGCTACTGAAGATGGTAATGAGCGCAATGGGTATAACAGAAAGCAACGAGGGCTGTATGATGCTGCGCATATCGTTGCCTGATGCACGCATGAGATAGCCTATCATGAAGTAGATAACGTGTATAAAACTGAAACCCTCGACAAAGAGTGAAACGACAAACAATATTGCGCAGGCAATAATCATGCGATTGAAGAGGTTGCAGCGCAGTCGAGAGGCGGCAAATGTACCTAACATGCACAAAGCCATGGTGTGCAGATACCAATAGGTACCGGCAGGTTTAAAGAGA
Organism: uncultured Barnesiella sp.; assembly: GCA_904502265.1. Lineage (GTDB taxonomy): Bacteria > Bacteroidota > Bacteroidia > Bacteroidales > Barnesiellaceae_A > Barnesiella_A. The sequence continues at coordinate 535 of CAJGDT010000265.1, forward strand.
ACCTGTTTGATGATAGGCCATACACCCGGCTCGACACTGTTGTTGGTGGGAAGATAGTTTTGCATAACGCTCAATCCTACCATATACAGAGTATTGAATATCAAATAAGGCCATAAAATACCTGTAAAGGTCTTGAGAAACTTGCTGCTGTCGTCATTGAAGAAATAACCCGAAAGCACCAAAAATCCCGACATGTGAAATACATATACCCACTCCTTGACAATCAAAAAAGATTGCGAAGTGAGTGTGAGGTGAAAAATCACCATCAAGGTAATGAGTATGCCTTTTACGAAGTCGTAGTCGTATATGCGCTTATTGAGCATAGTATAGTAAGGTTACTTGTCGTTATATCGTTGTGTGCAAACACCTTATAAGCAGATGTGTGCCAAACCATATACGCATGCGCCATGTGCTTGTGAGCATGTGGGTGACGATGGTATATAGTCGATACAAATTTAAGAAAATTTCTCATAAATAACAACACGTAGGGGTAAGGAAAGGTCACCTCCCAATCCGGAGTGCAATGCGAAGAGCGAAAAGGGCTATAAGAGCGGAAAGGATGATAGAGTAGAGAAATGATTGTAGCGAATGGTAAGATGATAAAAAAGGCTCCGACGTGGTGTGTCGGAGCCTTGGGAGTGTGTTATAAGAGAGTTTACACGGTCTTATTCTTTGTCTTTCTTGGCGGTTTTCTTCTCGGAGAACATACCTACAAGGTATTTCTCGTTGAATGACTGCATCATCACCCAGAAGTTGGGCACAAACATAGTACCCAAAATGGTGTTAAGCAACATACCAAATACTACAGCAGCACCGAGCGAAATACGGCTTGCAGCACCTGCACCCGAGGCAAACAATAGGGGCAATACACCAATAACAAAGGCAAACGATGTCATGAGGATAGGACGCAAACGTAGACGACCCGCCTCGATGGCAGCTTGCTTGATGGGCATACCCTCCTTGTAGCGATAGTCGCGAGCAAACTCAACAATAAGAATGGCATTCTTGGCCGAGAGTGCGATGAGGAGGATGACACCAATCTGGGTGTAGATACTGATAGTTTCGTTCATAATCCAACAACCCAATACTGTACCCAAAATAGCAGTGGGCATAGATAGGATAACGGCAATGGGATCGGTCCAACTCTCGTACTGAGCAGCCAACACGAATACCACCAAGACAATAGCCAGGGCAAAGATGATTGTTACCGAAGAACCCGACTCCTTTTGTTGCTTGGCCATACCAGTCCAGCTAAGGGCAAAGTTATTACCCAACTTCTCCTTCACGAGTTGCTCTGTTTCCAAGATAGCCTGCGTAGAGCTTGCATTGGCAGCAGGGAGCGTTGTGATAGAGGCCGAAGGATACATGTTGTAACGAGTAACAAGGTTTTGACCCATCACCGACTTAATGTTGGTAAAGGCAGCGAATGGAACCATCAGGCCGCTTTTGTTCTTGACACTGAGTTTGAGAACATCGTCGATGTTGGCACGGGC
>CAJGDT010000266.1 GCA_904502265.1 uncultured Barnesiella sp.
ATAGTGGTTGGATGCGCTTCTGGTACGACCTGCATGTCGTTGCCGGCATGTATGTGTTGGTGTTTTTGTTAGCAATGGCACTCACCGGTCTTGTGTGGTCGTTTGGCTGGTATCGCGAGGCGTTTTACGCTCTCTTTGGAACACTTGGCCGAGGTACTATATACGCTATACACTCCGGCAGTTGGGGTGGAATGATTACCCGCATACTCACTTTTATAGCAGCACTTATTGGAGCTACTCTGCCCATTACCGGCTATTACTTGTGGATAAAGCGCATATTGGCACAGAAGAAAAAGAGCCGTGCAAAATAGCGTGTGTGCCAAAAATTTTGTAAGTTTGTGTCAAGAAAAAGTAGACGTATGACAGCCGAAAAATATATCATCGTAGTAGCCGGAGGACGTGGCACGCGCATGGGGGGAGATGTCCCCAAGCAATTCTTGCCGTTGGCAGGGAAAACCGTGCTAATGCACACCCTCGACCGTATGGCAATCGCCGAGCCGGATGCTTCGCTCATACTTGCCTTGCCCCAAGACCAACAAGAGGAGTGGCAGCGATTGTGTGAGAAGTATGGCTATACCCGCAAACACAGCATTGTGGATGGAGGCGAAACACGTTTCCACACCGTTACCAATGCCTTGGCTCTTGTGCCCGGGGGTGCATTGGTGGCTATTCACGACGGTGTGCGTCCGTTGGTTTCGGCCGATGTGGTGCGTGAGGCCTTTAATGTGGCGCAATGTGATGGTGCTGCTATCCCCGTAATGCCTGTAGTTGAGAGCTTGCGTCGTGTCGATGGCGATACCTCTTGTGCTGTTGAGCGCAGTGCATACCGAGCTGTACAGACACCACAAGTATTCGATTCGACACGTCTCAAAGCAGCTTATTCGGTGGCATACCGATCGGAGTTTACCGATGATGCTTCGGTGTATGAAGCGGCCGGTTATCGAGTTACATTGATAGACGGCAATCGCGAGAATATCAAAATAACAATTCCGCAAGATATAGCCCTTGCCGAAATCATCCTCGAACAACAATAGTCATGCCCGAGTTGAGCGACCTCGACATAAAGTATCTGCCCGGAGTAGGGCCTAAGCGAGCCGAATTATTGGCGCGCGAGTTGGGTATTCGCTCTTATCGCGATTTGCTGTACTATTTCCCCTATAAGTATATCGACCGTAGTAAGACTTATCGCATCAGCGAGATAAATGGCTCGATGCCCTACATACAATTGCGCGGACGCATTATCTCGTACACTACACAAGGCGAGGGCGCACGGCGCAGGCTTGTAGCCACCTTCAGCGATGGTACGGGTACTATTGATTTGGTGTGGTTTAAGGGAATTAAATATGTCACCGAACGATACAAAACGGGTGTTGATTATACACTCTTTGGTAAGCCTACGTTGTTTAATGGTCGCTACAATATAGCACATCCCGAGGTTGACCTTGTTGATGATATTATTGATAAGAACATAGGCCTGCAAGGCTATTACAACACTACCGAGCGTATGAAGAGTGCTTTTGTCAACTCCAAGACACTGCACAAGATGATATACTCGCTGTGGAATTCGATACATGGCCCGCTTGAGGAGTCTCTCACTCCTGAGGTGATAGAGCGTGCACGACTTGTGGGAATAAACGATGCACTATGTTATATACACTTCCCTCGTACGGTCGAGGATATGCGTCGGGCACAATTCCGCCTAAAGTTCGAGGAGCTGTTTTATCTGCAATTACACATATTGCGTTATGCCCGCATGCGCACGCGCAACATCGGTGGCTTCCGCTTTGCGCGTATAGGTGAGTATTTCAATAGGTTCTATAATGAAATACTGCCATTCTCACTTACCGACGACCAGAAGCAAGTGTTGCGCGATATACGTGCCGATGTGGGCAGTGGTCGTCAGATGAATCGCTTGTTGCAAGGCGACGTAGGTAGTGGAAAGACGATAGTGGCCCTTATGACAGCCTTGATGGCTATCGATAATGGTTATCAAGCTTGTATCATGGCACCCACCGA
>CAJGDT010000267.1 GCA_904502265.1 uncultured Barnesiella sp.
ACTTTATCGTAAGACTTTACCAATTTCACCGCATCAGCGGCACTCATATATTTAGCTCCTGTCATATAATTACACATTATTTATTATTAGCATCAAAAATTCTTAGGCGCTCATCGAGCACAGCATATTCACTTTCAGTAATCTTCGATGTACATACACGAATACCTTCTTGACGGCTACCTGTCGACTTCAACGAAATGGCCGATATACCATAACGCAAGAACTCAGCAAGAAGTTCGTCACCGGTAAAGCCTTTGCGACCCATTGTAAAGAAGAATCCGTCGCTAATATCTTCGCCAAGGTCTTTATCATAAACGATGTGGAAACCATTGCGAACGAAAATCTCTTTGACATGTTCGGCACGCTCGGCATAGAGGCGTGTATCTTCTACGAAGTTGAGTTTACCATCGCAAGCCGCATTGTACATAGCAGCCAATGCATGTTGAGCCGAGTGGCATACGCCCGACGACAATGCATAGGTAACAATATAAACCATAGCATCACCGGCAGTCTTCATGCCCCACTCCTCTTGCAAGTAGTCGAAGCTACGTTTAGCCAACTTGTCCGACATAGCTGTCACAGCGATACGCTCGCCGGCATAGCTGAATATCTTCGAGCCCGAGAGCAAGAGGATATAGTTGTCGGTATAGTGCGCTACAGAGGGTTGATAGGGAGCTTCAAAAGGAATACCCTTGTTGGTGCGTACATCCATGCAGAGGTAAGCCAAGTCTTCGAGCACGATAGTATCGTACTTAGTAGCAAGTGTACCGATATACTCAAGTTCTTTGTCGGTGAGACATACCCAAGAGGGGTTGTTGGGGTTGGAGTAGATAATACCGGCTACTTTACCAGTCGAAAGAATCTCTTCGAGTTTTTCGTACAACTTCTCACCGCGATTATCGTAGATATCAAAGTCTACACGGTTGTAACCCAATATCTTGGCTTGCAAGGGTTGTACGGGAAAACCGGGGTTGATAAACAAGAAGGTGTCACGCTCTTTGTATAAGTGACGGCACAAGATAAATGAGCCAAACACACCCATCATCGAACCAACTGCAGGCACACAGCCCGAAGGTGCAACATCGACATTAAGGAATGCCTTAATAAAACGAGAGGCAGCATTCTTCAACTCGGGAATACCATTGATGTCGGGGTAGATGTTAGCTACGCCACGATCAAGTGCAGCTTTTTGAGCTTCTACACCTATCTTGCTGGCAGGAATACCGGGTGCGCCAATTTCAAAGTGAATAAATGACTGACCGGTAGCCTCTTCAAGACGCTTTGATACAGCGACACACTGACGGATAGTTGCACTACCAATATTTTTTATATTGAGATCAGCCAATACACCGTCTACCAACTCCTGATTGAAAGGTACATTCATGATTACTTATTTAATATTTTGTTTAGCATATTCACAACCGGCACGCAATGCCTTAATGTTCATCTCGACAACATCCTCACCCTTGCGGCCGAAGATAGTGCGAATACCCTCTTCGAGTTCTTCAATATCGATACCCAAGAAAGGTGCAGCGGCACCCAACAATACGATGTTGGCAGCACGGGGTGAAGCTACTTGCTTAGCAATACCATCAACGTCGATAGCGATAACGTGAGGAAGTGCAGCAAGTGTCTTGTTCAACTCCTCTACATCGGGATAGTTGTCGATGTTAACAAAGGGAGCAGTGTTGGTAATGATCCAACCCTCTTTGTCGAGATAAGGCAAATAACGCAAAGCCTCCATAGGCTCGAGCGAGATTACCAAGTTGGCACCTCCAAGAGGAATAAGGTCTGAACTGATAGGATCAGAGCTGATACGGAGGTTCGATTGTACATCACCACCGCGTTGGCTCATACCGTGAACCTCAGCTTGTTTGATGTAGAGTCCTTTATTGATGGCGGCAGCGCCTATGATGGTGGCAATAGAGAGGATACCTTGTCCTCCTACACCCGAAAGTACTATATCGGTGCGCATAGTTTATGATTTTTTATTGTGACGTCTTGC